>CAXBKT010000085.1:0-15431 GCA_963976155.1 uncultured Kordiimonadaceae bacterium
CAAAATGGCTCAGTCCGCCACCAATTTCATCAGTAACTATGACCCAGCCTATGAACGCAGCTGGATTGCAGAGATAAACAGTGAAAAAGTTGGGAGTATTTTCCTCACCAACGAAGGGGATGATACAGCAATGCTGCGGCTATTTTATCTTACCCCGCACGCACGCGGACTACGGTTAGGGCAACGACTAATCGACGAATGTGTGAAATTCGCAAAGCTCACAGGGTATAAGCAGATAGGCCTATGGACCACCAAGAACCTGAGCACAGCAAGGCACCTATATCAAAAAGCTGGTTTCGAGCTAATGAAAGAGGAAATCGGTTCCGAATTTGGCCCCGAACATACTAACCAATATTGGGTACTTTTTATCCACTAGAAACTATCAATGAAGCGCGACCCGCTAATTGAAAAGAAATCTGCCCTTGAAATTACATGCCATTGTCATATATATAAATGCTAATGACATGTAATGGAAGTATGATGCAGCACGAACACACCCAATCTTCAGATATTCTCGCTATCCGGCAATTCAACCGTTTTTACACCAAGCACCTTGGTCTGCTGCATCGACGCCTTATGGAATCTAGCTACTCACTTGTTGAAGCACGGATTTTATACGAAGTTGCGAACAACGGTGAAACGACAGCCTCCGCCATTAGGGAGGAACTGGAAATAGATCAAGGCTACCTAAGCAGGATACTAAAAAGATTTGAGGGAAATGGACTGATCCGGAAGGAGCAAAGCCCAGATGATGCCCGCAGCGCCCATATTTTTCTTACAGCAAAAGGGGCTGGTGAAGCCCTTATGATGGCGGAAAAATCAGGTGAAGATATAGCAGAAAAACTACAAGGCACCTCACCAAAAGACATTGCAAAAATGGTTCGTGCAATGCACATCATCGAAAACACCTTAGGTAACTGTACGACAAATAAGCGAACTGCTATAATTCGCAGCCACCGGCCCGGCGATATTGGCTGGGTCATTGAAGCTCACGGGCGTTTATACTCCTCCGAATATGGACTTAATGAGTGTTTTGAAGCGCTGGTGGCACGCATCGCCGCAGATTTTATTAATGAGTATAACCCTGAGAAAGAACACTGCTGGATCGCTGAAGTAGACGGTGAAAACGTCGGCAGCATCTTTTTGGTTAATGAAAGCGAAGTAACAGCCAAACTTCGCCTTTTGCTTGTTGACCCCAAAGCACGTGGCCTTGGACTTGGGAAACGCCTAGTAGCTGAATGCATAGCCTTTGCAAAACGAGCCGGCTACAAACGCATGGTGCTCTGGACCAATGACGGCCTGACAGCGGCGCGCGGCATCTACGAAGCGGCTGGGTTCACCCTGTTGTCAGAAGAAACCCACAGTGACTTTGGCCCGCCACAAGCCGGTCAGCACTGGCAACTAGAACTATAGAACATTTGTTAAAACGCAGGAGCTATAGTTTCACTCACCTACTTTAGGTGTCATTTTCCTAAGGGTAGCAGCAAGCGCATCGGCGTCATCAGGCGCGATCTTGCTTGCAAATTCGCTGACTAAAACACTTTGGTAAATTGGCCACATAGCTTGCTGCTGCTCAATACCGTCGTCTGTTATGAAAAACCCGTACCCTCTCCCATCCTCAGGGCATACGCGCTTTTCCAGAACACCTACCGCAACCATACGTGCTAGCAGCCTGGATAAATTATACTGCTTTACCAACAGTTTTTCTTGAAGCTCAAATGGGCGCAAATCAGCTGGCGCTACACGTTTTAGTTCGCGCAGCACATCATACCAGTCCAGCCCAGGAAAGCCCTTGCCCTTCAACGCCCGCTCAATAGCACAGTGGATATGCTGACTGGCGCGAAATAGGTTCACCCAAGCCTCTTCAACTTGTTCAGTCAATTTTTCACTCATGTCTTACCCATATAGCAGCCCAGAGTATCCGACAACTTGACATTTATATGTAATTGCATATATGTGCAAAACACAACGAAGGATCAACTCATGTCAAAACCCACCCTAATCAGTCACGCACTATGCCCCTACGTGCAACGCGCCGTTATTGCGTTAACCGAAAAGGGCATCGATTTTGAAAAGAAGATGATTGACCTGTCAAACAAACCAGACTGGTTTTTAGAAGTTTCCCCAACAGGGAAAGTCCCGATTTTTCAAAATGAGCAAGGCGTCGTTTTTGAGAGCAGTGTTATCGTCGAGTATATTGAGGACACAACCGAACACCCTCTACACCCAGGCGACCCATTCTTGCGCGCCCAGCATAGGTCATGGATGGAATTCGGGTCCGCAATCCTCAATTCAATCGGCGGCCTCTATAATGCGCCAGACAAGACTACGTTCGAAGCCAAAGAAGTTGTGCTACGCAAACAACTGGAAACACTCGAAACAGCTGTGTCTGAAGGCCCCTACTTTGCAGGCGAAAGCTTCTCGCTAGTTGATGCCGTCTTTGGGCCTGTATTCCGCTACTTTGATACATTCGAGCAAACTGCGAACTTAACCACACTTCGTGGCTTACCACGCATAGCAAAATGGCGTGCGGCTCTTTCAAATAGACCGTCAATTAAAAACGCCGTGGCACCAGATTACCACGACGTTCTACAAGCTTTTTTACTAAAGAAAGACAGTCATTTAGCAAAACTAATGATGACTTAGCCCATCACACCCACTGCGCCCAACACAGAAATACCGAGGAATAAAATCCACTGCGGCATCTGCATGAACTTCTGGCTTTTCCAGACAATCAAAAATAGGTTCCAGCCAAGAAAGCTCGTCGATAACAACAGAGAAACCCAAGCTAGTTCAATGCCATCAGGATAAACGGCAGCCCATGCGAACGAGCCCCCCATGACAAACAAAGTGATCGTAACAAGGTGCCAGCAATAATAGTTTGTGTATTTCGCGACATCATGCATGTCGTTTGATCTTAACAAAGGCTTTGCTGTCACAGGGCCACCTACCCATGTGTGTAGTGCAAATGTGATAAAACTCGCGGTAGCTGCCGCAGCTAGATAAGTATCCACAGGTCATTCCCTTCCCTTTAAGGCAATCAATGAATCTGTGGATACCACACCTTACTTCAGGAAATAGGAGACGGTGACAAGATGCCGCGCTTATGCACCTAAGGCATACGGACCGCCGCGCTCAATTGCGCGCTTGTATGCAGGCCTGCTTTGCATCCGGCCAAGGAAAGCTACAAGGTTAGGTAAATCACCGAGTGCGCCCGCAACATTCGCGGCCTCTAGAACAAACCCTGTATGCACATCTACAGCAGAAAGCGTATCACCGAGAAAATAATCTGCATCCCCCAAACATGTCGCTAAATAGGTAACATGCCGGGCAATTTCACTAGATATGCGCGGTCCAAGCGGCGCACCAGCCTCGCCAAGCTTGCCCACGTAAAGCGCCATAATGAGAGGAAGCATTGCTGACCCTTCAGCAAAATGCATCAGTTCATTATATCGCTCAAAATCACTATCACCGGGCTTACGGGAAAGTTCACCACCGCCGTATGTTCTTGCTAAATAATCCAGGGACGCGCCAGATTCCGCAATAATCAGCTCGCCGTCTTGCAACACCGGCGATTTCCCAAGGGGATGCACTTCTTTCAGACTTTCTGGTGCCAAACGCGTAACTGCGTCTCGCTCATAATGAATAATTTCATACTCCAAACCAAGCTCCTCAAGCATCCAGAGAACTCGCTGTGACCGGCTATTGTTGAGGTGATGAACTTTGATCATTACACTATCCTTTGTTTGACATACCACATGAGATAGGCCTCAATTCACAGAAGGAAACATAAGGACAAAAAAGCGTACAAGAATATGTTGAAATGCACCCATAGAATAGCAACAGCTGGAGATATCCTCGCAATCAAGGCCTTAATGCATCGCTCCATTAATGAGTTGCAACGCCCCTTCCTATCAAAAGAGCAAGTGAAAGCGTCATTTGATCTGATGGGTCTGGATACCCAACTGATAGAAGACGGTACATATTATATAATAGAAGATGAAAACACTCTTGTAGGCTGCGGAGGGTGGAGTTACCGCACCACCCTATTTGGAGCAAACCATACAGCCGGCCGAGACGCAGCCCACCTAGACCCCAAGACAGAGGCCGCACGTATCCGCGCCATGTACACACACCCTGAATGGACAAGGCGTGGCATTGGAAAAACTATCATGAATCTGTGTGAAAAAGCGGCAAGAAAAGCTGGATTTAATCGTGCTGCAATGGCATCCACCCTTGCGGGTGCTCCTCTATATGAAAAGTGTGGCTATACCTCTATAGAACACTTTGAGGCAGAAACCTCCTGCGGCATACTAGTTCCCCTTATTCGTATGGAAAAAGACATCACTACATAGACAAAAGATACACCGCAAGCGCCCGACGTTCCTCATCGCTAACATCTGGCCTTGGCATTGGGCCCGGCGGAGTATCCAGCAGCGCAGACAAGCTATCTATGTCAAACCGGCCTCTCAGTTTATCCAAGAGCTTAACCTGCACCCCATCAGCCGCAACCGAAGGGTCATGACAGGCCGCACAGCCATTTGCCATATATAACCTTGTACCTTGCACCACCAGTTGGGTCAGTACTTCTTCATCTAAACCAGCAAGTGCATCCACCGATTGGCTCGCAACACTTAAACCAGTCGAAGCACGCATGTCTCCCCAAGTAATCCTGTAGACGGTGCCGCTATAGTCGTCTGAGATATAAATCGAGCCATCAAGACCCTGCTCCATATCCACCGGACGGCCGATGACATCTTCATCCCGTTCAAACCCCGTTAAAAAGTCTTGCTGTGAAGCAGTACCACCTTCCGCGAAATGTACGGATACTATCTTGTACCCGGAAAGCACACTTCGGTTCCAAGACCCGTGTAGTGCGACAAGCGCTGCGCCTTCGTAACCAACTGGTGAATACGCCGGATCAAAGAACTTGATTCCAAGCGGCGCGACGTGCGCACCCAAGCCTAAAGTCATTTCTCTGGAAGCAGCAATTTCAGCTTCTTTACCAATGCCAAAATCAGGGTCTGTTACTTTGTTATCAAACGTTAGCGGCCAGCCGTAAAACTCACCCTCTTCTATCTGGTTAAGCTCGCAGTGTGGCGTATCATCCCCAAGAAGATCACGTCCATTATCTGTGCCGTACAGCAACCCTGTCGTCGGATGCCAATCAAAACCCACAGTATTCCTAAGACCCGTTGCATAGATCATGGAATCCGAGCCATCTGGCTTCATACGTAGCATTGCAGCACGGTAAGGATGGTCCTCAATGCAAACATTACAGCTAGAGCCAACAGTAACGTAAAGCATACCATCTGGACCAAACCCAATTGTGCGCGACCTATGGTTACCCCCCGGAGGTAACCCATCAAAGACAACCTCTGTGTCGCCAATAGTACGCGCTACCGCATCAAACGGCGCACGGATAATTCGGTGTGTTTCCGCAACATAAAGCCGGCCTTTTTTGATCGCCAAACCGTGCGGCGTGTCTAAGCCAGAAAGCAAAATAGTCCGCCCATCAGACCGGCCATCACCATCATGGTCAGCATGCAGCAGAATAACATTACCTTCGCGAATACTGGAAACCAGCAGGTCGCCCGCGCTCGTCGTTCGCATCATACGCGCATGAGGCACCTTCTCTGCAAAGATACCGATATTGAACCCATCCGGCATGGACAAACGGTCTGACAACTGTTTCTCAGAAGGTGTTTCAACCTGCTTTCCAGTTATAAAATCCCAAATGGGGCCTTTGACTGCAAAGTCTGCCGGCAAAAAAGCCCAAACGGCAACAACAACGAGTATTAGAAGAATTCCAAAGCCCTTGAGTATTTTCACGAACATATGCCCCTTTGCAGTTTCTCATGTAACGTAGGCCGCTTGGGTGCACTCGGCAAGACGCAAGAAAACGGCCAGCAAAAAACCCGCTGGCCAGGAGTATGTTGCTATCGTGAAACGGGCTAGTTCTCGCGCCCAAGATGGTTATAGTGGTAGTATACTGACAAATAATGTCAGTATACGTATGATAGCTGGATATTATGAGACGTTCAGACAGACTTTTTCAAATCGTAAACTATCTGCAGGGTCGGCGGGTGGCTGTAACCGCACAAGACATTGCGGAAGAATTTGACGTAAGTGTGCGCACTGTTTACCGCGACATTCAGGACTTAATCCTAACAGGCGTGCCTATCAGCGGTGAAGCTGGTGTTGGGTACCTTATGGACAGTAGCCACTGCCTGCCCCCCATGACCCTAGATGTTGGTGAGCTGGAAACTCTTATGTTGGGCATATCCATGGTGCATAGCTGGACAGACAACACCATGGCTAAATCCGCTAAAAGCATAATGTCAAAAATCAAAAACGTACTCTCTGACAAAGACAGAAACATCTTTCAGGGTACAGCTCTGTTTGCCCCACCCTCCTCTAGGAAGATACCTTGGGAGGTTGATTTTTCTGGCCTTCGCAGCGCCATCAGGGACAAAAAAAAGCTTAAACTCGCCTACACCGATGAACAGGGGCAATGCACTGAGCGTACTGTGCGCCCGCTTTCCTTATCTTTTTGGGGTCCAACTTGGCTACTGGCAGGCTGGTGTGAACTTAGAAACGACCACCGCTTCTTCCGGTTAGACCGCATGCAACAGGCCGAAATATTGGAGGAAAAGTTCGTTGATACAGAAAAAACATCCCTCAGGGCGTATCTACGGCGTGTCGGATATAAAGATGGCTTAAGAGATTAAAAAAGCAGACAAAAGCCCACTTTTTTCACTAAAAATATACTCAGAAAAACTATTCAACGGTCCACTTCTCGCCAGCATAAATCATATCTTTCAAGGTCTTCTTACCCTTAAAAGATTTGACCTGTTCAACAACAGCTTCTGTATATGATTGCTCAGCTTGCTCAGCATAGAGCACGCCCATTGCGAGCGGTTCACTGTCTTTAGCTCCAAGCTCCGCCAGCATACGTGCTAGTTGAAGGTTAGTCTCATCATGAACAAGAATATCATCGTCAGTGACGCCGTTTTCACCAATAATGACCGCCTCAAGCGCAAAGGCTGTAGCATTGAAACGAATACCTTTATCCTTTTCCTTGCCAAACAACATCTTCTCACCATTCTCGAGCAAGAGCTGTTTATCGGCCACAACGCTTTTATCCGTTACGTTCGCCCACGTTGCATCATTGTACACGATACAGTTTTGGAGAATTTCAACAAATGACGCGCCGTTAAACTGATGTGCCCGCGTAAATACGCCCGGCATATGTTTTTGCGCTGTATCCACGGTACGTGCAGCAAACCGTGCCCCAGCACCCAAAGCAAAACTAATAGGGTTTAAGGATGGGTCAATTGAACCCTGCGGCGTTGAGGGAGAACGCGTGCCCACATCAGATGTTGGTGAAAACTGGCCCTTCGTGAGGCCATAAATCTTGTTGTTAAAGAGTAAGATATTCAGATCAACGTTACGGCGCAGAGCGTGCAGCAGATGGTTACCACCAATCGACAGGCCATCTCCGTCACCTGTTATCAACCAAACATCAAGCTCAGGGTTTGCAAGTTTCACACCTGTTGCCACAGCCGGCGCGCGGCCATGAATGGTGTGAAAACCATATGTATCCATATAATAGGGGAACCGACTAGAGCAGCCAATACCAGAGACGAACACTGTATTCTCGCGTGTTGCTCCAAGATCCGGCAAGGTCCGCTGCAAGCATTTCAAAATTGCATAATCACCACAACCCGGACACCAGCGCACTTCCTGATCACTCGTAAAATCTTTAATCGTGAGCTTCTTTTCAGGTACAGTCATATCATTCACTGCCTTCACTCCCTAATTAGCCGTTTCAGCGCGGATGGCACCCAGGATTTCCTGAATTTTAAACGGCTGGCCAGAGACTTTATTCAGCGGCTTTGCATCGATAAGAAACTTATCACGCAGAACCGTTTTAAGCTGCCCCGTATTCATCTCGGGCACCAGTATCTTATCAAATCCACCAAGTAGTGTCTCAAGATTCGCAGGAAATGGGTTCAAATGACGGATATGAATGTGACTAACCCGTATGCCATCAGCGCGCGCTACCTTCACCGCCTCGGAAATTGGCCCAAAGGTTGAGCCCCAGCCGACAACCCCTAAGGTGCCTGTCTCATCGCCCTGATGGACATCCTGCGCTGGAATATCGTTCGCAATATTTGCAATTTTATTCATGCGTGTATCGGTCATCTTCTGGTGATTTTCAGGATCGTAGGAGATATGGCCAGAATCAAAGTCTTTCTCAATACCACCTATCCTGTGTTCAGTGCCCGGTGTGCCCGGCTTTGGCCAGTGCCTAGCAAGCGTCGTTTCATCTCGCGTAAATGGACTAAATTCAACGCCTTCTTCCTCTGGCGCCTTCGCATACTGAACAGGGAAAGGTTCAAGCGCATCAAGATCAGGCAGTGCCCACGGCTCCGCAGCATTCGCGATAAAGCCATCAGTTAGAAGCATAACCGGGGTCATATATTTAACCGCCAGCCTTATCGCCTCAATAGCAACTTCAAAACAATCACCCGGGCTACGTGTCGAAATCACAGGTAACGGCGCATCACCATTACGGCCATAAATAGCCTGATACAAATCAGATTGTTCGGTTTTTGTCGGCATCCCGGTTGAAGGCCCACCGCGCTGACAATTCACAACCAAAAGCGGCAACTCTGTTGAGATTGCGAGACCCATCGCTTCACCCTTTAGGGCGATACCGGGGCCAGAAGAACTCGTTACCCCAAGTGCCCCCGCGTAAGAAGCACCAAGGGCTGCGCAAATAGCGGCGATTTCGTCTTCTGCCTGAAAGGTTACGACACCCAACTCTTTCATATTAGAAAGTGCATGCAGTATTGGTGAAGCTGGCGTAATTGGGTAGCTACCAAGCACGATCGGCAAGTTAGCAAGTTCGCCGCCCTGCGCAATGCCCCAAGAAATAGCCTGACTACCAGTCACCGTGCGGTAAAGGCCCGGCTCGTTTTGTGTTGCACCAATTTGGTATCGCTTAAAATGCGCGGACAGTTCTGCTGTTTCACCAAAAGCATGCCCTGCATCTAAGGCTGCAACATTGGAAGCTGCTATTTCGGGCTTTTTGGCAAACTTGGCGTTTAACCAATCCGACACAGGTTTACGTTCGCGGCTAAACATCCAAAGCATCAAGCCAAGCGTCCACATATTTTTACAGCGAAGCGCGTCCTTATTGCCGAGACCTAATTCTTTAACAGCCTCTAAAGTCATCTTGGAAATATCAAGATCTATAACCTGAAAATCATCCAGCATCGGTGTACCAATAGGATTATCTTCGTACCCGGCTTTCTGTAAATTACGTTTAGTGAAAGCCCCAGAATCCACTACTAACATACCACCAGATCGTAAATTCTTGAGATTAACCTTGAGAGCCGCAGGGTTCATCGCAACAAGCACATCCGGCTCATCACCGACCGTTTTAATAGACTTAGCACCAAAGTTGATTTGGAAGGCGGAGACACCAAAAGTGGTACCAACAGGCGCCCGAATTTCCGCAGGAAAATCAGGGAACGTTGCCAAATCACTACCCGACAGCGCTGTCGAAGTAGTGAACTGACTGCCCGTCAGCTGCATGCCATCGCCACTATCGCCAGCAAAACGCACGACCGCCGATTCTAAAACCTGTATGTCAGAAGCCATATATTCTAAGTCCTTTAAGCAATAAAACAGCGATGTTTTGTTACTCTAGTTTCAGTCTTTTCTTCCTGTCAATCAAATTAAACTCGATAAACCAATCAATATAGTAATTAATTCTATAAAAATGTAAAAAATCAAATTTATAGGAATTAAATTCTATTAATTAATAATATTTTGAAATTTTCAGAGAAATATTATGTACCTCTTGCATTCCTCATTAGCACAAACTCTTCCGCACTAGAGGGATGCACAGCAACTGTCGCATCAAACTGAGCCTTTGTAAGCCTAGCTTTCACGGCAATGCCTATACCCTGAATAATCTCAGCAGCATCCAGTCCAATCATGTGCGCACCAACAACAACATCTGTCTCCCTGTCTACAACAAGCTTGGTATACGCCCGCTCATCCGATCCACCGAGCGTATGTTTCATTGGCCTAAAGTCAGATTCATACACATCCACAGCATCATATTTTTCTTTTGCCTGCGCCTCCGATAGCCCCACCGTGCCAATGGGAGGCTGCGAGAAGACAGCAGATGGGATAGCATCATGTTCAGGTGATGTTTTAGCACCACCAAATTCCGTCAACGCAAATGCATGACCTTCTTTAATAGCGACAGGCGTTAACTGCACACGGTCTGTCACATCACCTACAGCAAAGATGCTATCAACGTTTGTCTTGCCATATGGATCCACCTTAATAGCGCCATTTGATGTAAGCTCGACACCAGCAGTATCAAGACCTAAGCCTTCAGTATTAGGCGACCGGCCCGTCGCATACATCACCGCATCAGCCTCCAAAGTGCTACCATCCGTTAGAGTCAGTAAAACACCCGTATCTGTTTTTTCAATTGCAGTTACATTTACGCCCATGCGCAGGTCTATGCCCTTCTTCAGCATTTCGTCCGCAAGACGACTACGTAAGTCATCGTCAAAGCCACGCAGGATTTTTTCGCTGCGATATAGCTGAATCACCTCACTACCCATACCTCTGAAAATACCGGAAAATTCAACAGCGATATAACCACCGCCAACAATAACAATACGTTTAGGCTGCTCTTCAAGGTGCAAAGCTTCATTTGAAGTAATAGCATGTTCAATACCAGGCACATCCGGCATAGAAGGCCAACCACCTACTGCAACCAAAATTTTTCTAGCAGTATAGGTATTGTCCCCAACGCGCACTGTATTAGGCCCCTCAATAGTCGCGCAGCCATCAATGATTTCGACACCAGCCCCACCAAGCGTTTTGATATATAAGCCGTTCAACCGCTCTATTTCTGTATCCTTACGTGCGATCAATGTCTTCCAGTCAAAACGACGCTCGCCCACAGACCAGCCATACCCTTCAGCCGTCTCAAAATCCTCAGAAAAATGGCTTGCATACACCAGAAGTTTTTTTGGCACACAGCCACGGATCACACAGGTACCTCCAACACGATACTCTTCAGCGACAGCAACCTTGGCGCCAAAGCCTGAAGCAATCCGGCTCGCACGTACACCGCCCGACCCTGCACCAATCACAAACAGATCATAATCAAAACTCATAGATCGCCTCCAGCAAATCATTGTCAGTTTACCGCTATATATGCACTGCTTTCGCCATACCAATGCATAATGGCGTTATTCACCAGTCACAATAATATGATCTAACCAAAGGATGCACTCTAAACATACGCTGCACATTGGAAAAAATTGAAAACACACCTAGTTTCAATAAAGAACAATTATTGGAGGGACACATGGGGCCACTAGAAGGTATTCGCATCATTGAAGTTGCAGGCATTGGTCCCGGTCCGTTTGCAGGCATGATGCTCGCGGACATGGGCGCAGAAGTTATCATAGTAGACAGACCCGGGCCGCAATCCTTCACAGACCTCCCTGTTGATATAAACAGGCGCGGCAAATATTCCGTGACACTTGACCTCAAATCCGCTGAAGACAAAGAAACGTTTCTAAAGTTATGCGAAACTGCCGACGGTCTTTTCGAAGGCTTTCGTCCGGGCACCATGGAAAAACTAGGACTAGGGCCTGATGATGTTGCTGCGCGCAACACAAAACTTATTTATGGCCGCATGACGGGATGGGGCCAAACGGGACCACTCGCCAAAACAGCTGGGCATGATATCAATTATATCGCCCTCTCTGGCGCACTTCACGCTATGGGTCCTGCTGGTGCCCCACCCACCGTGCCCCTCAATCTTATCGGTGATTATGGCGGCGGCGGCATGATGCTCGCATTCGGGATGGTATGTGCACTGCTAGAGGCAAAAACTTCAGGCACAGGCCAAACCATTGACGTGAGCATGGTTGAAGGCTCCTCCGTCCTCATGTCCATTTTTCATTCGCTCAACGCAAGTGGCCTCTGGGCTGGAGAACGCGGCACTAACATGCTTGATGGCGGGGCACATTTTTATGGTACCTACGAAACATCAGACGGAAATTATGTTAGCCTCGGCGCCATCGAGCTCCCATTCATGCACATTTTTGTAGAAAAAGCAGGCCTCGACCCCAGTTGGTTATCGGACCATATGAACCCCCAAAAATGGCCGACCTTACAGGAAGATCTAAAGCTTCTATTTAAAACTAAAACCACTGCTGAATGGCAAGCTCTACTTGATGGTACCGATGCGTGCTATGCACCTATTCTACCTTTCACTGAGGCCCATGATCACCCCCACAACAAAGCGCGTGAAAGCTTCATCGACATTGACGGGGTACAACAGCCCGCGCCTGCACCAAAGTTTAGCCGCACCAAGCCCCATGTGAAACATGCTCCGCGTAAGAAAGGAGCAGACACCAAAGACATTCTTTCTGCACTTCCCTAAACAGTTTTGCCTAACTTAAGGATCCCCTCAAGGCTGCACCAACTACCCCGACAGGATGTTCTAGATTGGTATTCCTTTTGGATAACGGGAAAATAACCGTATGAAAGGTATGGTTATTGATCTTGTGCCTTTGATCAACCAAACCCTCAACAATAAAAGTGAAGCTATTTTAACGCCGATCTCACATCCTATACGCGGCACAGAGCACTAGCAGAGCAAATTAAAACACTGATGGGAAATGATAGGTTTGTTGAGCAGCTAAAGCTAATTTACGCGAAATATAACTATCACGATAGCCTTAGCTGCTTGACGAAGAATTACCCTTAAAGATCCATAATTCGATCGATGTCCTTTGGAAGCGGTTTAGCTTTCTCAAGAAGGGACAGGCCAATGAATAAGATCAAACTAGTAAGCATCGACAGGAAACCAGCCGAAATGCCGTAGGCGATTTTGATCTGAAATAATTGCACTGAGAAATTGATAATCAAGCTCGCACTAATCGCAACTACAGCTGCTCGGGCAGACGCTTGTTTCCAATTCAATCCGATCAGAACAACCGGCACCAAAGCCGCCGCAAAAGTACCCCAACCAAAAGCTCCCAACAGAGCCACCAGTTCGGCATTTTCATAATAGCTATAAAGAGCAAACCCTGCCGCAACGACAGACAATACTACTGTCGCAAGACGCGCCCAAAACAGTTCATTATTCAGTGATTTTCCGCGTAAAGCCTTAGGGATATCGTGAATAATTGCCGCTGCACCGATATTCAAGAAACTATCAGCTGTCGACATAATCGCGGCAAACAATCCGGCAAAGACAATCCCTGCCAGCAGTGGGTGCGCATACGTACTTAGGAACATCGGCGCGGCTTCGTCTGGTGCGCCGAGTGGGCCAGAAACATCGCCAAGCACTAGCGCACGCATTACCATGCCAACTGACACCCACAGCATTGCCGCAATCACATAACCGAATACAGTGATAGGCAAGATTAGACGGTTATCGCTTAGGTTCCGATTCATCATCATTTTGGTTGCCACATGCGGTTGCCCAGCCAGCCCAAGTCCAAACAGGAAGAACCATGTAAGGGAGGCCATCATACCAAGCGTACCAAATGGCATGATATCTTCGCCGTCATTAGCCAGCATAATCTGGCTCGCCTCAGCGAGGCCGCCGTCGAACACATGCGCAGCCGTAACAACAACAAGTGCGCCTGAGATAATCATGACAATGCCCTGCACAAGGTCTGTATACACAGAGGCAATGATACCACCAGTTACACAGTAAAAAATCAGCACCGCAGAAGATATGGCAACACACGCAAACAAACTTATATCTGCGAACATGTCAGTACCTGTAAGAAGGCTTTGCAGTACCAGCGCCATTGCAAGAATTTGTGTTGCCAAGTAGCCAAGTACACCAAGGAGGATTGTACCTGCGGTTAAAAGCCTTGCGGCCTCGCTGCCATAGCGCGCAAACACAACATCCGGCAGTGACATCGTATCCCGAACTTCTGCGATCATACGGATACGCTTTGAAATGAGATAAAAGCCCGTTGCATACCCAAGCGCAGAACAAACAGCCATCCAGACAGATGACATGCCCGTTGCGTACACAAGTCCAGGGCCGCCTACGAAACCAAAACCCGAAAGGGTGGAGGAAAACACCGCCATACTGACAATGATGGGACCTAAACCACGACCAGCGACAAAAAAGTCACCTGCCGTCTTGGTGCGACGCATGGCCCACAGACCAACGCCGATACAAATCAGCAGATATACGAATACTGAACCAAGGATGATTTCCTGACGCATCGCTTCCATCACACGTCTCCCCTTTCAGCTTTCATTTCTGCAACTAAATCATGGAAAGCCTGTTCATCATCCGGATGAAGAAAATATCGACGGAAAGCAAAAACATAAAGGAGGTCGAACACAACAAAGCCACTCCAGACACCCCAGAGGAACCAATTCGTGGGCACAGGAAAACCAAACACGATATCTGTTACGCCTGTTTCATGGTAAGCTTGGTAGCTTGAAAAAAGGCTAACCCAAACAAACAACGCATAGCCCGTCGCACCCGCGAACAAAATACGGAACAGCCGATCCCGGCGACGCTCTGGCACGCCCATATAGAGCAAACTCGCCGCAAGCAGAATTACAGCGATTTGGAAATAGAAGGGAGCCTTCCCAATGGTTGCGAGGCGCGCAGCACCGTCGCCGCCAATTTTAATCCCCGCAAGACTTTCATGAGCCATCCCCGCAGCATTCATTGGGGGCTCACTCATGAGGATGTAAAGCGTAATACCCGCAATAACGAGCAACAGCGAAAATACTATATGAATTGGTTTCAAATGTCTGGCCTCCCCTCCAGTAGGAGAGGAGACTAGTGGCCTTCTTATGCTTTGGTCAATAGCTGGATAGCAATTATTTCAACGATTGTTGAATTTTTATAGCTATGGTTTAGCAATTAGCCAAATGCACCAGCCTTGAGAGCAATCAACCCACTCAGTGCTAACACCAGATCGTAAGCTTTTTCAATCTCGTCAAAAATGTCACGGTGCACTGGGCCATACCCCGCAGAAGCGCCCCCTTCATAAGTTGTTTCTTCGCCGAATTCCTCATCATTATTATCGATAGCTGCTTCGGGGAAAATTTTCCGAAGCTGCGTCAGAGTATCCGGCACCTCCAAGTGCAATAACTCTACGAGTAGTTCTTCAAGCGAGATATCAAACCGGCTACTGAATCGCGGGATCTCCATTGCCTTAACAAAGATATACTGGATGAGACCAATACGAATTTGGTGAAGCTCAAATAACTCCGCATCAGGCGCAGCGGTTAAAACTGACACATCACAATCTTCTGCAAGGCAGTCTGTCAGTACACTGGCGTCGCGGCGTAGCTTGCGGATACAGGCGTCCACGCTATCGCTTTCAAAA
>CAXBKT010000086.1:0-15247 GCA_963976155.1 uncultured Kordiimonadaceae bacterium
ATCTTCATTACCTTAAGGTTAATACCCAAAAGATCATCGCGGCTCATGCCCGGTTTACGAGGCACACCGGCTGTCACAATAACGACATCTGCGCCAGCTATGTCAGCATAGTCATTCGTGCCCTTCATTACCGCATTGTAACCTTCCACCGGTGCGGACTGTGCGAGATCTAGAGATTTGCCTTGTGGAAGACCTTCCGTGATGTCGAAAAGAACAACATCACCAAGTTCCTTGAGCGCTGCAAGATGCGCCAAAGTACCGCCAATTTGACCACCACCGATCAATGCGATTTTTTTACGTGCCATTAAAAAGCTCCAGCCGAGAATTTGTGCGACCCAATAGTGTCTTGTCGCTTAACTAAAAAACAAAGGTGATTCAACGAGGTAACTAACGCGTTTACTATAATGTGACAAGCCATGAATACCTTACAATCCGCGCGATTGGTTGAAGAAACGTTACCATATTGTAAAAACAATGCAAAAGTCGCCTATTTTTAATGTGGCAGCCATGCGTTATTTGCACACCTAGCCTAAAAACCAGACTAAACGCCACTTTTTCCACCTAATTCCACCATAGTTACCTCCGTGGAATTATCAAGCTTCTATGGTTGAACGTTTTTGCTGCACAAATTTGGAATTTATAGCTCTGCTTTTGAAACAAAAGAGCCATAAATTAGCGCGACTCGCACTCACTTACCCCTCAATAAGGCCGTGGCCCCGGTGAAGATATTCTTCTGACTGCATTTCCATCAAACGAGAGACTGTACGTTCAAACTCAAACACACCGTCTCCGGCAGGGTACAAGTCTTCTGGCGGTACCGCGGCTGAGCAAAGAAATTTCACACCATGCTCGTAAAGCGCATCAATGAAAGTAACAAAACGCTTTGCCTCGTTGCGTTTTTCTTGTGAAAGCTGCGGTACAGCAACCATAATTACAGTATGATAAGCCCGAGCGATTGTAAGATAATCTGCTGCGCCAACAGGGTTTGCGCATAAACGCTTGAAAGAAAACACGGCCACGCCGCGCGCAGCTTTCGGCACGAATATTTTTCGGCCCTGAACCATCAACTCCTCAGAAGGCACCTTATCACTATCCTCGACATCACGGTCGGTTAACCGAAAGAAAGCTGCCGAAAGTTTATCCGTAGTTTCTTGATTGATCGGCGTATAATATGTGTCAACCCCCTTCAAACGATCATAACGATAGTCCGTTGGACCATCGAGTGTCACGACATCAAAATCCTTTTTAAGTCTATCTATGAAAGGAACAAAAAGCTGCCTATTGAGCCCATCTTTATAAAGATCATCAGGGGGTCTATTCGATGTCGCGACAACAACTACACCACATTCCAGAAGTTCCATGAAAAGCCGACTAAGCACCATTGCATCGGCAATGTCTGTTACCTGCATTTCGTCAAAACAAAGAAGTGTGGCTTCACTCGCGATTTGCCGAGCTACGGGTGGAATTGGGTCATCCTCACTTGCACGTCCACCTCGGGCAGCGCGTTCTTTGCCAGACAAGCCTCGCCATTCTTTCATTCCTGCGTGAACATCCAACATAAACTCGTGAAAATGCACTCGCTTCTTAGACTTAACCGGCGCAACGTCATAAAATAAATCCATCAACATGGATTTTCCGCGCCCGACACCACCGTATATATATAAACCTCTCGGCGGCTTTTTATCACCTCCCGACCATCGGAATAAATGTGAAAAGCGCCAACTCTTTAAAGAAAGGCCCGCACCTTTACTGGAAATTTCAGGATAATCTATCAGTTCGTTATAAAGCGTCTCAAAATAACCAAGCGCTCGGTACTGGTCATCATCTGGGCGGATTTCTCCCTGCTGCTGAAGCGCTTCATACGCTGCTATCGGGCCATTTTCTCGGGTTAATTGAGACACTTGCATACCTTTTAGGTCTTATTTCCTAACCTGTATCATGCACCGTGAAGAGGCTCAAACCGAAAGCGTACAAAATAACTAATTAATGTCATACGTTTGAATAATTATCATCCAGCGCTAAGAAAATACTAAGACACTGCGCTTAAACTTAATGAACATGGCCGAATACTAGCCATTAATTTTGCATCCTGATTGAAAGGCCCACTATGACCCTTAGACGGCGCATCTTTTCGCTTATTGGTGTCAAAAACTTCCGCGACATGGGAGGTTACACCTCAAGCGACGGCCGCGTCATGCGCTGGGGCCATATATTCAGGTCAGGACATCTCTCTGATCTGACTGATGAATGCGGCATGGAAATGCTCGCGCGTGACATTGAAACTGTCATTGATTTCCGTTCAGACCGGGAAAAAGAACGCCATATGGTGCACTGGCCTAAAAGTTGGATACCTGATTATCATTCGATTTCCATTGGTGGCAATGCCGCCGCATGGATTCAGGAGCTATATGCAAAACTATCTCAGACCTATTTCCCCGCCCAAGAGCTACGCGATCAGTTCTTATTGGCCTTCCGCACAATACCTTTAGAGAACAAAAAAGGGCTAAAAAAATTCTTCACCACACTCATTGATGAACACAAGGGCAATGCCATGCTATTTCATTGCACAGCAGGCAAAGATCGTACAGGTATAGCTGCCGCTCTGCTAATGCACGCCCTAAACATCAGCAAAGAACAAATCATGGAAGACTTTCTGCTTACGAACAAAGCAGTAGACCTAGAAGAAAGTGCTGAGAAAATTGCCGTGTGGCTCAGCCGCAAAGCCGGACGCGCAATTGACGCAAGTGCAGTACATCCTCTTGTTGGGGTGGAGGCTGACTTTCTCGAAGAAAGCTATACCACAATCCGCACAGAGTTTGGATCAATCGACAATTATCTTGAAACAGAGTTAGGCTTATCAACAGACCGCAGACAGAAACTGCAAAACCTCTTTCTACAATGACCCATTAATTGTCTTTTTCGTAAATCTCGCCGCGCATAGCTTGCCCAATCAAGGTATCTATTTGACTGGTTATTTTCAGGCACGCAATTGCCTCATTGAGACGAGGAACTAAAGGGGCATGTTCTTTCCGTACTCTAGCTCTTAGCGAAAGATGGTAAAATATAGGCCCCCGCATAATGGGCCAATCTCGCTGCCCCCTTTGAAAGCGGAACTCCTGCTCATCCACACTTGCAATATCTGCGCGTGCCTCAGCGATAAATTCAAATAAACTACTGCGCAAAGAGCTCTTAAACGGTATCAAAACATGTACCGATTGATTAAAGCATGGGGATTCAAGTGGATAATAGGACATACCTTTCGGAATTTGCCTCACAAGGCTACCTTATACTCCGCGGCGTCTTCAATCCTCAGGAGCTTTCCAAAATCCTTCCAATACTCCAAAACCATCATGAGGCTTGGATTGAAAGTAACAGGGCCTTTTATGAAACTCAGGCTGTAAATAGCGCCCACATTACCAATAAGAAGTATTTACCCGACAATGAGCGGCTAACCTTATTCAACTTCATAACAGATGAAAAAATATTAAATGCTATAGCCTCAGCTATACCAGAGGAGCCAACCTTTTTGGGTACCCAGTTGTTTTTCAACCCTCACAATCACAGCCAAAAAAATTATTGGCACCGCGACATGCAATATAACAACGAGCCTTTAGAAAAGCAGAAAGCAAATCTGACCAATCAAATCCCTCTTCATATAAGGATTGCCATGCAGGATGAGCCAGGTTTGGAACTGATACCCGGCACTCATAAACGCTGGGATACTCTTGAAGAATATACTGTACGAATGGAAAACGACGGACGTCATAAATATGATGAACTACCCGGCACCATCAAACTGCCCCTGAATGTTGGTGATATTCTGGTTTTTTCCGCAAATATGATACATCGTGGTTTATACGGGCAGGATCGGTTTGCATTTGATCTTCTTTTCACTGACCAAAACCCTGAGATCCTGAAATTCGCTGACCCTTCCTGCTTACCAGACCAGAATATGTTACGTAAAATTACCAATAAAGCACCATACGAACGTACGCTAAGTTTTATCCAAAGCAGAGCGTGAACCCAAAATCCGTAGAGGTATTCCATCACTCGTATTTCAATATGTCCGCTGGCCGAATAAGGGCTGTACGTATCACTAGCCCAACTGTCATCGTCACGGTTACGAGTAATATCACACCGCCGCCCAGTAGATAATACTGCAGCCCAACATCAATGCGCTGCGAATATTTCTCTAACCAACCAGTGAGAAAATAATAGGCCACGATCCATGCCGGTATATTCGCCAATAATACGGGCTTCACATATTGCCAGGTAAGCAGCCTGACATTATCTCCCAGCGAAGCTCCTAGCACACGCCTAATGCTAATTTCTTTAGAGCGGTGTGCAATGGAGTTAGACACAAGACCGACAAGCCCTATCATTGACAAAACTATGGCAAGACAGGAGAATACAATGAACAGCAACTGCTGATTCCGCTCCTCTTCATAGTCCCTTTTGATCAAGTCTTCCAAAAAGTACCGCTGAAATGGCACTTCAGGGAACATCTCTGTCCAAAGGGCTTGAATGTCAGCGAGAACTTCCTGAGTACGGGAGGTGTCCACCCTAACGGAGGCTGATCTAAACCTACCGGGTGCATGGAAGTGTATTTTTGGCTCAACACCAGATCGCGCTGAATAAAAGCGCATCCCTTCGATAACGCCCACAACCACAAGAGGTTTGGCACTCTCATTTATTTTTATGAATATCTCTTTCCCTATAATATTCTCAGCACTTTCGTACCCCAGTGGGCCTAGTGCTTCTTTGTTAACAATAACATTCCTTGTGCCTTGAAGCGCTTCTACAAGGGCATCATCAAACATGTCTATCGTATCTTCTGAATATTGCGGGCTCAACCGCCGACCTGCTATCAATTTAGCGCCATATGTATCAATAAAATCATAATCAGTAGCAATCATGCGAAGGTTAATAGTGGCCTCGCTCCCTGTATGTTGTGAATAGAAGACATTCCACCAATATGAACTTGCCAGAGGGATGACGCGGGACCTTGTGACCGCTTCTACGCCAGCAATTTTTGCTAAACGGTCTTTAAATGCATCAGAACTTGGGGCGACTTCTGCTTTATCGAGCCCATAAACAGCCACCATACCCTCGGGGTTATAGCCCAAATCTAGTTGGTTGATATACACCATCTGACGCGAGATTGTGACGGAACCAATAACCAACCCAATACAGATGGTGAACTGTAAAAAAACCAGAACTGTTCTGAGCCGATTCACTCCTGCTCTACTTGAACGACTGCCAGAGAGAAACTTAACCGGCCGAAAGCCCCTGATCATCATGGCAGGGTATAAGCCTGTCGCCAAACTCAGCGCAAAAATAGCAGAAACAAAAACCAAACCGCCCTCAATGCCCATCAAGTCAACCAAGCTATACTCAGTACCCAAAAAAGACCCAGCAAAAGGCATCAGGACTTCAGACAAAGCCCACGCAAGACAAGCCGCTATTGATGTTAACAAAAACGATTCTGCAACCGTTTGCCCGAGAATTTGCCTGAAGCCAGCGCCAGAAACTTTCCGAAGGCAAAATTCTCTTTCCCGCTCCAAAGCCCGCGCAGTTGCAAGACTAATATAGTTAAAAACTGAGACAACAAGGACCAGAACAGCAATAGCAATAAAGCCATAAACTTTTGCATAATTCCCTATGCTATTGGCCGCAGTACGACCTGACGAGCCCAAATGCAAATCACCGAACGGCTGAAGGAAATAATGGAACCGCTCTCGCATCACGTGATCGGTTTGCTGGTGGAGCGGCCGGTGTTCATCAACTAACCGGGCAATACGTTCATATAGATCGTCAGTTGATGCATTAGGCTTTAACCGGACAAACGTTTCTGAATCATACACATTCCAAGAGTTAGCTTCGTAAACCAAAGCCTCCTGAAAAGGCACTATAAACTTGAACGGGTAATCAGTTTTTTCTTCGACATTACGAAAAACACCGGCAACGATAAAATCGGAAATACCGTTAATGGTTAAAATTTGCCCTATTGGATCTGCTTCACCAAAATATTGAAGCGCCGCATCCTGCGATATAATTATGTTGCTTTGTGTCTGAAATACAGTCTCGCGGTCCCCAGCAACGAACTGAAGAGGAAACATGTCTAGAACACCGGCTTCAGCTATATAAATCAGCTCGTAGTTAACGAAATTATCCCTCTTAACCAGCCAATTGTACCCAACAATTCTGACCACACTTTCTATCTCGGGAAATTCTCTAATAGCAGGCCCCAAAGCATTGACTGCATAAGGGTGATACTCAGCCGACCACTCCCCTTTATATTGCCCTTCAATGCGGTAAAGGTCTTTCTGGTCCAACACCCAGTCATCATAATTCATTTCAATATGAGCATAGAGAAAGATAAGTAGAGACACCGCGATCCCTAGTGCCAGACCAACCAAATTGAGTACCGGTATAAACGGCCGCCTCATCATTTGACGAAACGCCACCTTTATAGTTTGACCAAACATAGCAATCCCCAAAAATGCTATTCGTCTATAATATACTCTTAATAAGAGTATATTATAGACCTATGATGAGTAAAACTATATCTTAATATGCAGGAATCATTCAGTGCGCTTCATCACATAAGTAAGTCATAAACTTAGCTATCGTGTGCCAAACAAAAAAAGCCGAGGCATTGCCCCGGCTTTTCCAAACTTAATTTTATAAGGACTTAGCCTTTACGCTCAACCATCATTTTCTTAGTTTCAGCGATGGCCTTCGCCGGGTTCAGGCCTTTAGGGCAAGCGTTGGAGCAGTTCATGATCGTGTGACAACGATATAAACGAAACGGATCTTCAAGATCATCTAGACGCTCACCAGTGTTTTCATCGCGGCTATCTATCAGCCAGCGATATGCCTGCAAAAGAATAGCAGGGCCGAGGTATTTATCGCCATTCCACCAGTAACTGGGGCAACTGGTTGAGCAACAAGCACACAAAATGCACTCATAAAGCCCATCAAGTTTTTTGCGGTCTTCAGGCGACTGAAGGCGCTCTTTCTCAGGCTGTGGGCTTTGCGTCTCAAGCCATGGTTTAATAGATGCATACTGCGCATAGAAGTTCGTTAGGTCTGGCACCAAATCCTTCACGACTTCCTGGTGTGGAAGCGGCGTGATGGAGACAGCGCCCTTAACGTCTTCAATCGCAGTAGTACAAGCCAAACCATTCTTGCCGTCGATATTCATTGCGCAAGAACCACATACGCCCTCGCGACAAGATCGACGAAATGTAACTGTGCTGTCCATCTCATCTTTAATTTTAATGAGCGCGTCCAATACCATTGGACCACAGCTATCCATGTCTACTTCAAAAGTATCCATGCGAGGGTTTTCACCGTCATCCGGATTCCACCGGTACACATTGAAAGCCCGCGTGTTCGTTGCGCCATCAGCTTTGACAGTTTTGCCTTTGCCAACTACGGAGTTTTTAGGAAGTGAAAATTCAGCCATTGTCTTATCCCTCCCTTAATACACACGTGCTTTAGGTTTAATATATTCGACTTCTTCAGTGAGCGTATAATCATGAACCGGACGATCACCAAGCGTCACTTTCTTACCGTCGAACCAAGAAACAGTGTGTTTCATCCAGTTTTTATCATCACGGTCAGGGAAGTCTTCGTGCATGTGCGCGCCGCGGCTTTCCTTGCGTGCCGCCGCACCGTGCATTGTCAGCGCTGCTTGGCCGATCAGATTTTGCAGCTCAAGCGTTTCAATCAAATCACTGTTCCAGACAAGGGACCGATCCGTTGTCCTGATGTCCGTGATGTTTGCAGCAACTTCATCAATCTTCTTAACGCCTTCCTCCAGCACCTCAGCTGTACGGAATACCGCACAGTGGTTTTGCATGGTTTTCTGCATCTCTAAACGACGTTCTGATGTCGAAGCAGAACCATTCGCATAGCGTGTAGCATCAAGACGACCGAGTGCCATTTCTTCAAAACTTGCAGGCAGTGGTTTCTGTGTTGCACCAGCTTTGCTTGTTTCAGCAATACGATGCGCTGTAGCGCGGCCAAATACAACAAGATCGATAAGCGAATTAGAACCAAGACGGTTCGCACCGTGCACCGATACACAAGCAGCTTCACCAACAGCAAACAAGCCAGGCACAGTCGCGTCTGTATTGTCTTTTGTTGGGTTAATAACCTCACCGTGATAATTGGTCGGAATACCACCCATATTATAGTGGCATGTTGGGATAATCGGGATCGGTTCTTTGGTTACATCAACACCAGCAAACACCTTCGCTGATTCAGAAATACCTGGCAGACGTTCAGCAAGGATCGCAGGATCAAGATGGTCAAGATGAAGGAACATATGATCCTTTTCTTTACCTACACCTCGTCCTTCGCGGATCTCATTCGAAATTGAGCGAGACACAACATCGCGGGACGCAAGATCTTTCGCTGACGGTGCATACCGCTCCATGAAGCGCTCACCCTCTGAGTTAATGAGGATACCACCTTCACCGCGTGCGCCCTCTGTAATTAGAACGCCAGCACCGTAAATACCGGTTGGGTGGAATTGCACAAACTCAAGGTCTTGCATTGCAAGGCCCGCACGCAGTGCCATACCGCCGCCATCACCCGTACAAGTGTGCGCTGATGTTGCAGAGAAGTAAGCACGTCCGTAACCACCGGTCGCCAGTACCACTGATTGACTACGAAAAGCATGGATGGAACCATCTTCCATATTCATTGCGATCACGCCGCGGCATTCACCATTTTCCATGATCAGGTCAATCGCGAAATACTCGATATAGAAGTCACTGTCATACTTGAGGGACTGCTGATAGAGGCCGTGAAGCATCGCGTGGCCGGTACGGTCAGCTGCGGCGCATGTACGCTGCGCTGCTGGGCCTTCGCCAAATTCAGTGGTCATACCACCGAACGCGCGCTGGTAAATTTTACCTTCTTCTGTACGCGAGAATGGCACACCATAATGCTCAAGCTCGTAAACAGCGGCAGGTGCCTCGCGGACCATATATTCAATCGCGTCTTGGTCACCGAGCCAATCAGACCCTTTAACAGTGTCAAACATATGCCACTGCCAGCTGTCTTTGCCCATGTTACCGAGAGACGCGGCAATACCGCCCTGCGCAGCAACTGTGTGCGAGCGCGTTGGAAATACCTTAGTGATACAGGCTGTCTTAAGGCCTGCTTCCGCGAGCCCCATTGTTGCCCGAAGGCCAGACCCACCCGCGCCGACAACAACGGCATCATAGGTGTGGTGTGTAATTGGATACGCTGTGCTCATGACTTAGCCCCCAAATGCTATACGAAGAATTGAGAAAATGCTAAGTGCCGCAATCAGGATGCAAGAAAATTTGATCGCGATTGTTGCTGCAAACTTCATACCGTGGCTATGGATATAATCCTCAACCACTTCCTGAAGGCCAGAGCGCATATGATGCGTAAAGTTAGCAATGAAAAGAATAAGCAAAACAGACACAAGCGGCTGCTTGATCCATGCAACCCATTCAGCGTGGCCTTTACCGGCGTTCCCTACAATCGACACAACAAAGAAAATTGTCAGCGGGATATTCGCTACAGCCGTAATACGGTGCGTAAGCCAGTGCTGCGTGCCGTCTTTGGCAGAACCAAGACCACGCACTTTTGATAGAGGTGTGTTCATATCTGACATAATTAAAGCACTCCCATCACTTTATAGGCTGCAACCCACACAACAATTGTCATGATGATCGAAAAGGCGAACACAGCTTTTGCAGATGCTGTATTCGCTTTCAAATCATAAAGCTTGCCTGCATCCATAAACAAATGACGGATACCAGATGCTAGGTGCTGCATAAGCGCAAAGGTAATACCAAAGAGGACTAGCCGCCCCACCATACTACCCGCAAAGCTTTGAACCGTATTGAAATAGTCGTGTCCTGTTGCTATCGCTACCAACCACCAAGCAAGTAGAATAGAGCCAAACGCAAGCGCAGAGCCCGTCGCTCGGTGCATAATGGACACTGCCATATGTGCACCCCAGCGGTATACTTGAAGATGGGGAGAAAGAGGCCGTTTAGCCTGTGCCATGTAAAATCCCCTGACAGATTTACCCTATAGTAATTCTATTTGTTTGCCCAATGTCGGCTCACACCGGCATTTTGTATATTCGGCAACCGTTTTAGACCCGCTTTACACTGTGGGGCAAGTAAAGATGTCACATTTGGACACAATATTTCGCACCCGCAACATGCCAGAATACTATTGCCAGAGAATAAAGACATCGTTAAGACAATAGTTTATGCACGTTTAGGGGGAGTTTTACAATGTTTCGCAGACTATCTGCCGCGTTTTCCATCGCGGTATTCGCCACTCTATCACCTGTTACAGCACAGCCAAAATACGAAAAGCCATCGGATATTCCTGTGGAAGCTTTTGCTGACTTGCCAACATTTAGCCGGGCCCGCCTGTCACCAAGCGGAAGTAGAGTCGGCTTTTTCGTTAGCTATGAAGGGCGTAAACATCTGGTAGTCCAAGACCTAGACGGCAGCAACCGCAGCATAATTCCACCCGGCGAAGAAAAAACCGAGTTCCATTATTTTTTCTGGAAAACAGATGACACAATTGTGGCCCGCGTCGGCCTAACTGGATTCAGGATAGAGTTTCGCAGCATGACTATACTCGAAACACGTTCAATTAGTTTTAATGTAGTAACTAAAGAGTTCAAATGGCTCGGCAAACCCAACCCACGCGATGCGGGGGAAAGAGCGTCGCAGAACGAACTAATCGTAGATTATTTACCTAATGACCCTAACCATATCCTTTTACAGCTCGACCTTAAGCTTGATGCCACACCTGAAGTCTACAAAGTTAACGTCACAAACGGCCGGCGCAAACGAGTCAGAACGGGGAAAAAGGGCGTCAACAGCTGGTATAGTGACCAAAATTCGGATATCCGATTAGGAATAGGGTACCGACCACATTCGGATAAACGTAACATCTACTATCGTACAAACGAAGGTAAATGGCTAGATGTGACTAAGACAGACTGGTCCGAAAAATATGAAATTGTTGGCTTCACTGATAACCCAAATCTTATCTACGTTCAGGGCGAAAATGAGCATGGAACACTAGGCCTTTATAGCCTTGATATAGAAAGTGGCACGATCAAAGACCATGTATTCTCCCACCCAGAAGTTGATATTGGCGGTATGTACTACCATCCCGTGACGGAACACCTTGCAGGGGTAAGCTATGTCGACGACTTCGATCGTACGGAGTATTTTGACAAGGACTTAAGAAAACTACAACGGAGTCTGTCAAAGGCACTGCCTAACGAAGTTGTGTCTGTTGTTAGCAAAGCCAGAGATAAGGAACTGTATCTTATCTACTCAGAAAGCGACACCAACCCCGGGGACTATTATTTCTACAACCGGCCAGAACGGAAACTGGGCTGGGTAACATCAGTTCGCAGCCCAATTAACCCGGATTATATGTCGAATGTCAAAGCTGTCGAAATCCCCATGAGGGATGGGAACGCAATCAAAGCCTATATGACAGAGCCAAAGGGCAAAGAGGTTACCGATCTGCCAACAGTTGTCCTCCCTCACGGCGGGCCCCATGCCCGTGACACAGCCACTTGGGATTGGTGGTCACAGTTTTATGCAAGCCGGGGCTATCTCGTCTTACAACCAAACTTCCGTGGGTCAGAAGGGTATGGGCCGGCATATAAAGTCGCAGGTGAACATCAGTGGGGCGGGTTAATGCAAGACGATGTCACGGATGCTACAAAATGGCTTATATCGGAAGGTTTGGCAAACCCTGGTCGCATTTGTATCGCCGGAGCCTCTTATGGAGGCTATGCGGCCCTGTTTGGCGCCATTAAAGAACAAAATTTATACAAATGTGCTATTTCAGTAAATGGTGTCACTGACTTGCCGAAGCTAAAATCTCACGACCGCTTCACCTCCCTGGGTGGTAAAGATTGGACTAAAACCATGGGTCTAAAAGACGTAGATGACAAACTCGTGTCCCCGTACCACCGCGCGGATGAAATCAATGTCCCCGTCCTGCTAATTTCTTCCAAAGATGACGCCCGCATTCCTTACCGGCACTCGAAAGACATGCACAAACGCCTTAAGAAACTGAAAAAAGACAGCCGCTATGTGCAGCTAGAAAATGGCACACACAATATGCTTACTGCGGAATCACGCTTGATAACCTTGCGCGAAACCGAGAAATTCCTCGCGAAACATATCGGCAACTAACCTGCTTTAAATCCCACAGGCTATCGCTGCGGCGATAGCTAATGTGCGCTTAGCCTCCTCCACATGCAAATCCTCGATCATTTTACCGTCGAGAACAGCAACGCCCTTCCCTGCTGTCTTGGCTGTATGAAAGGCTTCAATAAGCCTTTCCGCATACAGTACATCATCCTCACTCGGACCAAAAACTTCGTTCGCACTATCAATCTGTGAGGGGTGGATAAGGGTTTTTCCGTCGAAACCCATTTGCTGTGCCTGCTCGCATTCTTGCCAAAAACCATCAGTGTTTCGAAAATTATTATAAACGCCGTCAAGAACAGTTAATCCATAAGCTCTTGCGGTAAGCACCGCGATACCAAGGGCCGTGATCACCGGCTCACGACTTTTAGTATGTTTGGCACGCAGGTCTTTCACCAAATCATTAGTACCAATAACAAAGCAAGTCAGCTTATCAGACGCAGTGGCAATTTCCTCCGTGCGCAGATAGGCCAGCGGGGTTTCCAACATAGCCCATATTGCTGTTTGGGCAGCATCTTCCTCTTGAAGGATGGCCGCTACAGTTTGAATCGTTGCTGCGCTCTCTACTTTCGGAATTAATATTGCATCAGGTGCCGCTTTGGCAGCAGCCCTTACATCTTCTTGCCACCATTCTGTATCCAAACCATTTGTGCGGATCACAAGCTCTCGGTGACCATATGCAGCACTCTCAACAGCCTCAGCAGCCTTTGCGCGGGCAACCTCCTTCATACCAAGGGCCACTGCATCTTCGAGGTCAAAGATCACACCGTCACATGGTAAGGTTTTCGCTTTTTCTAGAGCACGTTCATTAGCTGCTGGCATAAAAAGCATACTTCTACGGGGGCGGTATTCGGGCATGACAAATCTTTCCATAAAACTGCAACTATGTTAAAATGGCGAACAGTAATAATTTTGTCCATTAACAAATACACAAATAACTCTATACTTTATCAACTCGCCGTTGACGTTGCATCACACGTGCGCAATGGTAGCTTATACTCGTGTTAGTATCTGTTTTAGTACCCGCTCAATTTATCATTTAAAGGAAAGCTGATGAAAATCGCTATGCTCGCCCGTAATGCAAATCTATATTCGCACAAGCGATTGAAGGAGGCTGCAGAACAACGCGGGCATACGCTCGATATCATCAACACTCTGCGGTGTTATATGAATATAGCCTCACGTAGGCCGGAAGTTTATTATAATGGCGCCAAATTAACGGGCTATGATGCCGTTATCCCCCGCATTGGTGCATCCGTTACTTTCTATGGCACCGCCGTTTTACGTCAGTTTGAAATGATGGGCGTTTATCCCCTCAACGAAAGTGTGGCCATTGGGCGCTCTCGCGACAAATTACGTTCTATGCAAATATTAGCCCGCGAAGGAGTTGGCCTACCGGTCACAACTTTTGCCCATGACCCAAACCAGACTGAAGAAGTACTTAAACTAGCTGGTGGTGCCCCCTTGGTCATCAAACTACTCGAAGGCACGCAAGGCATTGGCGTTGTACTCGCCGATACAGACAGATCAGCAAAATCAGTAGTGGAAGCCTTCCGCGGCGCGCAGGTTAATATTCTTGTACAAGAATTTATCAAAGAAGCAGGCGGTGAAGACATTCGAGTTCTTGTAGTAGGCGGTAAAGTCATTGCCGCAATGAAACGCAAAGGTGCAGAAGGAGATTTCCGCTCCAACCTCCATCGCGGCGGCAGCGCCAACATGGTCAAAATATCACCGGAAGAACGCTCAACCGCTTTGCGTTCTGCAAAAGCAATGGGCCTTAATGTTTGCGGCGTTGATCTGTTACGCTCTAATCACGGACCCGTAGTAATGGAAATCAACTCTTCACCGGGCCTTGAGGGGATTGAAAATGCAACTGGTATTGATATCGCTAGCAAAATCATTGAGCTTCTCGAAAAACAAGCAAAACCCGGTAAAACAAAAACAATAGGTAAAGGTTAATGCCAACACGCGACCCCTTTAAAATTGGGGACCATATTATTCCCGCAGGTACACGGGAAACGGTTAACTTACCGGTTAGCGTAACCTCGGATCATACGCCGATAACTCTAACTGTACATGTGATACATGGCCGCCGGCCGGGACCAACAATGTTTGTCAGCGCAGCCATCCACGGCGATGAAATTATCGGCGTGGAAATTGTTCGGCGGTTACTCCGCACCAAAACATTGAATAGCCTGAAAGGCACACTCCTTGTCATTCCAGTTGTGAACTCACTTGGGTTTATGAACCACTCCCGGTATCTGCCTGACAGGCGCGACCTCAATCGCTGCTTCCCAGGCAGTAGCAAAGGGGCCTTAGCCGCACGTCTCGCTCATATTTTCATGGAAGAAATTGTTAAGAAGTCCACAGTAGGGATTGATATGCACTCCGCAGCAATTCACCGCATGAATTTGCCACAAATAAGGGTGTCCCCCGACAATGAGGTAACAATGGCGCTCGCCGAAGTATTTGCAGCCCCCCTTACCCTTACATCGCCGCTGAGAGAGGGGTCACTAAGACACGCCTCAAAAGCGGTTGGTACAGATGTATTATTGTTTGAAGCTGGTGAAGGACTTCGTTTCGACGAATTTGCGGTACGTGTTGGCGTAACAGGCATATTGCGCGTTATGCACCATCTCGGCATGATCTCTCGAAAAAGTGTCACAAAACCTAAAACAAAACATTTCACCTCAAAATCCAGCTCCTGGGTGCGCGCACCTGCAGGCGGCCTCTTCCGCTCATACAAAACCAACGGTGAGCAGGTTGAAGTCGGTGATGTCCTAGGTGTCATTGCTGACCCATTTGGTGAGATTGAAACGGATATTGTCGTTGAAAAAGCAGGCCTCTTGATTGGACGGGCAAACCTGCCCGTTGTCAACGAAGGGGATGCCCTTTTCCACATTGCAAAACTTAAACTTAATGATGATGTGGAAGCCGCAATTGGCAGCATGACAGCGCAACTAGATGATGACCCACTTTTTGACGAAGACGAAATT
>CAXBKT010000087.1:0-15218 GCA_963976155.1 uncultured Kordiimonadaceae bacterium
TAGCTACACTCCGGCCCCACACTGCGCCTTTTGTCGCAAATAGGTTAGGCTGAGCCGCAAACAATACAGAATTCTCGCGACGCTCTGCCTTGATGTATCCAGTTTCCATTGCTGCTTGCATGATGTTGCGACCGCGCTCAGTTCGTACAACAATTAAGGACTTGCCGTGCTCCATTGTCTCGGGTGGATTTTGCCATGGATCACCAACCGAGATGTCTGCGAATTCGCCTGTGTGGTCAGCACAGGTATGGCAGCGCCACTGACGGTGTTTTTGAAGAATGTTTCCCCATCCAGCGCCGTAACTAGTGGTTGCTGATGTGCGGGCGCCGGATTTGGTTTCCCAAACAGCTTCCATGTCACCAGGCCATCCTTCGCCGCGATACTTCAAACTCAATAGAGTTTGAGCGTCTGCTGGTTTTAAGTTTTCCAGCAGGGCTTGGGTGCCTTCTTGACTAGGTGAACCTGCGCAAAATATTGATATTGTTAGCCCGAGATTACGAGCCAATTCAGGTACTGAAGCCGCTACAGAATTTGTGCCAGCTATGTCACATGGCTTGCCGATCACGACACAGCTATTTTCTGCACTGGACACCTCAGGCAATGCATCACACACGCTGGCTGGTGCATACCGAGAGCCTGCTCCAACCATTAATTCTGTGCGGTTTGTGCTGAGGGAGGCTTTATTAAGTATCGGGTTTTTGGTATCCGCTTTTACATGCAGTGCACCCGCGAATTCTTCTTTCTCAATACAGTAAAGCGCGAGAGCAGTAACAGCGCCGCCACTTGATCCTTTGTGGCAAATCTCAGGGTCAGTAGCGTACCCTTCCCATACTTCAATTATTGGGCCCCAAGCCGCGCTGGTGATGTCATCGTTAGTTTTGGGCAAGCTGGCGTTTGCCCCAGGGCAATTTGCCAGGGCCTGCTGTTCTTTGGCTTGTCCAATTGGTTTAGTGATGCTCGGTCGACGTGCTTCTGATTTGGTTTCAATCATCTTGATTGCACCCGGAGCCATTGCCGCACAAGCGCCGCAACCGTTGCACAATCTATTTGCTAGAATGTCTTCAAGTTTGTTCATTGGGTTGCCTCCTGAAGAGTGGCAAGCTGCTCAGGGGTTGAGGTATTTGTTCTGTTGCGAATAGAAAACAGAGCTCCCTGTGCTGCCCAAGCTACACCTTCGCCGATGCAGGCAATGACAAGCAGCGTGATAAGCGATGCGCCGAGCGAGACTAAGAATGCGCCAAGAAGAGCTGCCATAACTCTGAAAAGGTTTGCTTTAAAGGGTATGTCCGTTTGGCCCAGCGCTTGTGCAGCGACCGACTGAGGCGTGCGGCAAAGGCGAATTGACTGAGCCAAACCCACCAAAAATATGGTGGTAATTTCAGCCTTAAAGTCAGCGCCAAATAATGTTGTTAAAGCCGTATTAGCAAGTACAACGTAGAAGAAGGCGAAAAAGGCTATCACTACATATGCAATTGTGTGGAAGCCAGATAGGCTTTTACTAAAGGTTTCCCAATCATCTTTTTGTGCAGCAAGCACAGGTAGGCCGACTGTAAGAGCAACACGACCAAGTACAAGCGCGGGAACCAGAGCAAGTTGAAACAGCATTGAGAAATGGGCGAAGTTAGCAGGAGGCATCATCGCGGACAGTATTACCCGTTCCCCTTGCATGCTCCAAAACATCGCAATCCCTGTCAAAAGGATAGGAAAACCATACTCCAAAATAGCTTTGAGGATGTTCCAGTTTGCAACAGCTGAGTATTTTTCATCTGAGAGGATGTGAGACATTGCGGTGTGTACGCCAGCTTGTGCCAGCATACAGGCACATACCGCTTCAATGCAGGGGGCAGCTGAAACAACGACAAAGATTGCAAATGTGCCTGCGAGAGCAGTAAACCCCTCGACAAAAAGTGCAGGACGGAAATTGAGCGAACGCTGCTTTAACCGGTACCCTTGGTGCGTAAAACCGCGTAGGAGGGCACTGCCTGCGAGTAATGCATAACTTACAAAGCTGATATCATGGATATTATGCAAGCCCATCAACAGAAGCATTGCACTAATGCCTAAACCGCGAACTTGTGCGATAAAGTGGCTGCAGGCCAAAGCGGCAGATAGTTGTTTTTTGTTGACTTGTAACATGTATCGATCTGCTGCCAGATCGGTGGACATTGCGAAAAGGCGGATGGCAAGTACCATAAAGATAAATTCGCCAAGGCTTTCCGCTCCAATAAAGCGGGCAATGATGATGTTACGCACGAACACGCAGCCTTCGAGTAGCAGTTGGTTACCTGCTACGATGCCGATTTTATCTTTCCAATTGGTGCTATGCATAGAGGGCTTCCTCTGTGGTATGAACGCTTTTGGTGGCTGCCGAAATGCTATCTAGTTGGAAGGCCCACTGGCGTTTCACCGAAGAAAGGTTTTGTTTAAGGGTGTTCTTATGTGCGTGACGGTTGAGGTATGATTGCAGAAGGGCATTTATAGTGGCTTTGGTGTTGTTAGACCGTAGGTCAATAACTTGATCCGCGAGACCGCAGCTGTCAAAAACACCACGAGCTTTCATGCTGTAGGCCATGTTGCTGGCAGGTACACCCGACGAAAGTGCAGCGATTGTTGCGTGCATGCGCGATCCTACAAACCAGCACGTTTGTGAAATCACAGCCTTTAATGCCTCAGGAGAATTAGCTTCTGTTTCAATGGTTATTCTGCTTGCGAGATGTGTAGGGAGCACAGCCTTTAAGGCGCGAGCTGCAACCAAATCACACTCACTGCCACCTGAGGGCCTCACGTGTGGAACTAGTAGAATATCTTTAGTGTTATTTTCTAAAAGGGCTTTGCAGAAGCCAATGAGAACAGCTTGGTAATTGCAGCTTAAGCCAAATCGTTTTGCCGCGCCTTCGGGGTTGTTCCAGAGTAATCCGCTGACGTTTAGGCCAACAGAGCCTTGCTTGCGCTTTGCGGCAGCGACAGGCAGCCCAAACGCGAGGTCAACGCCTAAACGGTGTTGCTGGGGAGCGAAATTATCGCCAAGCAGCTCTTTTAGATTGTTATAGCTATCTACGTCACGGGCATAAACTAGCTTGCTAGCTAGGGTCACTTTTCTCGCTAATTGGCGGGAGCGTTTGGATAAGAACGGGCCATAAGTTTGTGGTAACAATACAAGTGGTGTTCCAACATCAATTGCCATTAGTTTTGGAAGTATAATTTGTTCAAACCGCGCGGGGCCATAAATGTCGGTGAAGCTGTCACCGCCGCTAACGTCCAAAAGGGCATCGGCGTTTCTGATTGCATCAAGTAGGGGGGATGGCAGGCCAAAAAATTGGCGAAGACGAACCTGATGCATATTGCTTGCCTGATAGATTCGTTTACCCGGTTTGAATGCCATTGTACGGCTGGTGAGGTTTAACTCACTTTCAAACGTTTCATTGCCTCCATTATCTAGAATGGTGGCTTGTTCAAGGCCGCGGTCAGCGAGACCTTTTAGAACTGAAAGGGATAATGCCGTTACACCGTGGTTTCCTGTGTCTGGTGCGGCACCCGAGAGAATGATATGTGAGCTTTTCTTTTCCATGTCAGACAAGTCGCAACACATATGCCAAGCTTTAGAATTCATCAAAGCATTGATATTAAAAGATTTTATTTGATGGCGAGCGATATTTTTGCATTTTGCAAATGCCCATAATGCGAGTTTTTGATCAAATTTTTGCATTATGCAAAGATGAGGATTTATTCTGGATTATATAAAATTCTTAGATTTCAGTGAGTTACGCTGAAGCCGCCTGTGGCATAGCATTTGCGCTGTCATAGCTGTCCCATATTATTAAGAGGCAGCAAAATGACACGATTGATAACAAATAACGGTACAGCAAACAGAGAGCCTCAAGGGTGGCAACAATATAGTTGGGCCCACCCGCGCCAGGCGCGCGATGTATGGCATTCATTGCAGCGTATAATCGCAGGATTGGCGCTGATTTGTTTATCTCCGTTGTTCCTCGTGCTATTTCTCGCCGTTAAAATTACGTCAAAAGGCCCCTTCATATATATGCAAGAGCGTCCCGGCATGAATGGGGCGTTGTTTAAGGCCTATAAAGTCCGGACAATGTTCACTGGTGCCGATACAGATGCAGCCAGAGCCAGACAAGTCAGCCGCGACGACCCAATGGTTACCGGTGCCGGTAAAATACTGCGAGACTTGAAGTTAGATGAGCTTCCTCAACTTCTAAATGTTGTGAAAGGTCAAATGGCACTTGTTGGCCCCAGGCCAATAGCACCCTCATTGCAGGCTGAGCTTGAAGAGAAAGTACCAGGTTTCAAAAGACGATTGAATGTTCGGCCCGGCCTTACAAGCCTCGCGCAGGTATGTATTCTTGATAATGCAGATGCGGAAGGTGTGGTGGAGGATTGGTCCCAGCGGTTTGAAGCCGAACTGGATTATCTTCACAACAAATCTTGGCAATATGACATGGCTATTATTGGTCTTACTTGTTTGTTTATAGCCAAGAAAATCTTGCGCAAGCTGCCTAAGCTTACTGTGCCCCTATTGCTGCTGTCTGTGTTTGCATTATCAGCCTGCAGCGAACGCCTTTCAACAAAGCCGTTCAACGAAACGGATGCAGCATTTGAAAAATCCATTCGCGCTTACGGTGATAGGGCAGATCCGGCTTTAGTCACTATAGAGCCAGTGTCTATCGGCGTGGAGGGTGAACAAAGCCAAGACCCGATTTACCGGGTTGGAAGCGGCGACAAAATTAGCATTAATATATTCGGTGAAGAGGGCCTTGATGACCTTATTGTACAGGTTGATGGTGCTGGTTTTATTCAGCTGCCTTTCTTGGAGCGTGTCAAAGTAAGCGGCAATAGTGTTGCTGAAATTCAGGCTGAACTAAAGAAAGGGTTTTCCAGACAATTTCGCAACCCTTGGGTGGTTGTGAATGTTGCTCAGTACCGTAGTCGGCCTGTGTATCTGTTGGGGCAGTTCAACAATCCGGGTGTAGTCTATTTGGACGGCCCAACAAACTTGATGCAAGTAGTAAGCATGGGGCGAGGCTTTGCGGAAGCAGCTCATCTACGCGGCGCGCGATTATGGCGCGAAGGTGACATTGCTGCGGTTGATATGAAAGCCCTTCTTATGGATGGTAAGGCTGAGCATAACATTCTGCTGCAGGCCGGCGATACACTGTTCGTACCCAGTAATAGTGACAAAAAAGCTTATGTGATGGGTGCTGTTGTTCGAGCAGGTGCCGTGCCGTTTGCGAACGAGCCAATGACGCTTCTTAAGGCACTTACCCATGTGGGCGGGCCAGTTAAGTCAGGGGCGCTCATGAGCCAAGTGCGAATTATCCGTACGCATTCAGCAATTGAAGGCCAGCTTATTCTCGTAAACGCAAACAATATTCTAAAGGGCAGAGCACCAGATTTGGAGCTTATGCCTGATGACATTGTTTATGTGCCTGATAACTGGATCGAGAGCTGGAACCAAGTTGTGCGCGCGGTAGCCCCAACACTTCAGTTGGCTGGGGGAACCTTGCAGCCATTTGTTCAAGTCAAATTCTTGAAAGGAGAATAACCATGGGTTTTTTCAAAAATGCCCTTAGTGTTTCGGTGTTATCTATAATAATAGCTGGCCCAACGATTGCTGGTACTGTCTCGCCTGTTCAGTCGCGTGCAACGCCGTTTGGCCTTGATACCATCGGCGATGTGATGCTTGCTGGGTCTGATGACGCTGCGGTGGACTTTAGTGCAAATGCACTTCCTGATTTACAAGCGATTGTGAACAACACACTCACCGAGAGCCAATCTTTCGGCAATATATCTGCCATTGCGTTGGACCCTGCAGACCTTTTCTTGAGTGAACGCTCCCAAGTGAGAACGTATTTTATTGGTGAAGGTGCAGGATACCGAAATACCTTCGGAGTATACACAGGGGATAGCAATGATGGTTTGAACGGTGACGCTGCGCTTATTTTTCCTGATGCCAGCTCGTCTAGTTCTTATCTTAACCCAACAGAGAGCACCTATCGGTCACGGTCGGCACCGTTAGCAGCGGGTGATTTTGTAGACTTAGGTACTTATGAAGCAGGGACACAGCTCAATTTATTCCTCATCGCAAACGGTGCTTCTGGAGGCAGCAATACCTATTATACCGACACCTCGTTAAACGCTGATGGCATTGATCATTTTGTTATCTTAGCTACGCCAGATAGCCCCTATATTTTGGTTGGCGCAGAGGATTTATTTGGGGGCGGCGACCGGGACTATAACGACGTCGTAGTTGCTCTTGATATTGGAACGGCTAATGCTAGAAAACTTATAGCCAGAGTGGTTCCGCTGCCGGGGCCCGTTGCAGCGCTTTTAGGCCCACTTCTATTAGGTGCTATTGCATGGAAAAGCCGCCGTAAACAGGTGGGTGAGTTAACCCCATGCTAAATCGCATGTACCCAACACGAATACAGGGACAATTCACTGGCCTGTGTTTGGCGCTGTATCTTCTTTTGCCTCTGCTGCAAGAGAGTTTCTTAGCTGATCGGTGGGCGGTTGGCTTGCTGGCAATGATGAGTGTTTGGCTGATTGTTTCAGCAAACCCACGCCTCAATCAGACCAAGTTCAAATCTTTCTTCGAGATGATTTTGCTTGCTGGAGCAGCACTTGTGCTCGCGTTGCAGATCTACGGCGACATTGTAAAGCTACGTTATGTTACGGGCATATTGCTTCTAGGGTCGTTGTTGTCTGCATATTATGGCAGGCGACCTGTTTTGACTATGTTAGCCACTGTGTGTCTTGGGCTTATAATCCCGGTTCCCTACGGCCTTGAGCAATCCGTAGGTCTGTGGCTGGCAACATATGAAGCACAGATGTTTGTATCACTTGCTCAGTTCTTGGGTTTGCCGCTGTATCAATTTGGTACTCAGGTGATCTCGGGTGAAGTGGCGATAACAATCAACAGTAATTGCAGTGGCACATTATTGTTTGTGCCAGCGCTGATGGGTTGCTGTGTGGCAGCTAGTTTTCCCGCGATAAGTCAAGATAAGCGGTTGATCATCTTGGCTTGCGCCTTGCCTTTTGCCTTCGCGGTGAATCTATTACGGTTGTTGATTTTAATGGTCATTAACTTCAATGCGCCAGAAGAGATAGTTACAGCCTTTCATGATATGCTTGGATGGTTTGTAATGCCCATAGTGTGGGCTATTCCTGTCGCAATTTTTGCACCACTAGATTCATTACAGTTCACATTTACTCCAAAATTTTGGAAACAAACCATTGTTGTTACTAGCGCGTTCGGAATTTCGCTTGGTTTCTATCAATTTGAAAAAAACACATATAGTGAACCAACAGGTCTTTCTGGCGATATCCCCGTTTATATCGCTGGCTGGACAGGCGAAACGAAAACCGTTCCAAAGAACGAGAGTGAATTAATCGCGGCAGACTATCTAATACGTCGTGTTTATTATGCCCCAGATGAGCCGCGAGAACTTGTGTTTACAGCTGTTTTCCATAGCGACCTGAGGGTTTCTAAACAGCATTCCAGTAGGGCATGTTTTGAAGCCCTTGGCTGGCAAGTTTCCGCCATTTCCTCGAAGATGGAACGGCCTAACGTGAGTGTGGAGCACATACTTGTTAAAAGCCACGTGCAAGTTCAGGCCGTAACCGAGATTACGTTGAAATTGCGAAACCAAGCCGGTGCCCTTCGCTTGCAATTTGTTGAAAGTCCCAAGGTCTCCGTAGAAGCGCGTCACCGGACAGCACTGGCATTTATGAAGCGCATCAATGAAAAACTGGAGCTAGAGATATGATGAAAAGGCTTATAGTTTTAGGGATGCTTCTTGCGATTGGAGGTGCTTCCGTTTTTCTTTACCGTGATTACCGTAAACAGCAATGTATTGGTTGGTTTGAGGGAGCGCAGAATAGTGAAAAAGCCGGATATTTTGCATCTGCGATTGAAACGCTAACTATCTATTTTTCGACAGATAGTTGTCGCAGTAAGCTTGACCCACAGGCCGTTGCGATATTGGCAAATTCGCGATTGCATGTGCCGCTACCCGAGAATAGCCACCTAGCCCAGCAACTGATGTTGAACAGACTTGGCTGGAGTTTAAAACGAGACCCTAAATTTTACTTACCTCAAGCTACTGCGTTCCTTGGAGCAGGGCGCTGGCAAGAAGCGCAGAATGCAGCGCTAAAAGCATCAGGTCCGGAGGCTGCGCTTATCCTTATTGCTGCGTCTGCGAAACTATCTGATGAAAAGGGTATGGAGTATGGCCTTCTTCATTTGAGAGATAGTGGTGCCAGCGAATTTCAGTGGGCACTTGTGAAAAACTTAATCGAGGATCAAACATTATTCTCAGGCGACTTACACGAATTTTTCCCGAACATTTCGCATGGTGTAGAAGCCTTTGCGGCTGCCTTGCTATCTTTAGAAATGGAGAAAGGAATCCTTGAAGGCTTTGACAGTAAATTATTTCTAATCAATGAGATGGATTTGACGATTGCGTCGTCGATGTTGATTGCTAGTGGTAGGGCTAAAGACGTCGTATCAATCTTAGAAGCAGGCACTGATTTGCTGACGGATAAGCTGGTTATTAAGCTCGCAAAAACGCGGTGGAACCTGGGTCAATATGAGCTTCTTGCAACAGGAGATCCTATACTTGAGAAAGCTGGCAAAAATTTAGCTGAAATTCAGCTAGTAAAATGTTTGGCGCAGATATCGATTGGTACGAATTGTAATGTGGCTTTCTATCAGCAAGATTATGCTGCCCGGCACGGTAAGTTTGCTACAGCGAAATGGGGTGATTTATTTGATGCACTGAGCAGTCCTTCCCCCAACGTTACTCATATGATCAATGCTATAAATGCAGCTGGTGACTTGCTGAAAGGTATTGGAGCAATTCACCAATATCATACTGCGTTACTCGCTAAGATCGGGGAGCCGGAATTGGCTCAGTACTACTTTGCAAGAGGGAATATGCTTTCAGGAAAATCCCCTGCTTGGCCTGATTTAGAAAAAGTAGCGAACAACATCGCCAATTCTAGTTGCGTTGATGAGCAACCGAGTTTGACGCCAGTAATGTTGCCTGTCTGGCAGCAATGCGTAGAAGCCGGACTGCCTCTATCAGCTGAAACTATCACTAACTTGAGATCAATAAGTCCAGATCAAGCCACATTTTGGCGGCTCCTGGAAGCACGCTACCTCCTTAAGCAAGGAAATGACGAAGACGCAGCAAGGGCGATTAATTTGTTGCGGCCAGTTATTAGGTGGGTACCCAAAAAAGCCAGACCTCATCAAATGATCGCCAGTGCCTACGCACATTTTGGCGATATGGAAGCCGCATATGGGCATTTGGCTACTTCGGTTAAGCTGAGGCCTGAGTTCTCGGTGGAGGCAAGCAGATTGGCTTTAGGATTTTACTTGAAAGAACGAAAACTAAGTGCGGAACAGTTGGTTCATTGGTGGGTTTCCTTAACATATATCGAACTCGCTGCCCGTAGTGAAACAGATAGCGCTAGAACACGTGCTTTACTTGCAGACAGGTTGTTATTGCTGGCTGAAGTGGCTGAGCAAAAGAGCGATGCAACGCTTGCCAAAGCTGCCTACACTAAGTTGCTTGAGGCTGAAACTGCTAATCATGTGGCACTGAACAATCTAGCGTACAAGATATTTGAAACTCAAGGTGATTTGCAGCGGGCACTAAAATTGGCGCGAAAAGCAGTGTTTGTTGCGCCTCAGGTTCAGGAATATGGAAATACCTTAAAAGATATTCAGCTGGCGATAGAAGCGGAAGCTTCTTGAACCAGTCCTTTTTTAACCCAATCTTCCTTCTTGCGGTAGATGGTGGAGGGGCTCACACCGAGAGAGTCAGCCGCCTTTGGTATGCTGCCATCAAAAGCTTCAATACGGTCCTCAATTATTTTTCGCTCAAGCTCGGCTAGAGTGGACAAGCTGTTACTAGCAAGATGACTGTCTACCTGAAGAGGGGCTATGGCAGTGTCAGTTTGCTGAGATGCTATTGTGTGCGGTGCGATAACGCCCAACTGTCCATCCAGCGGCGGAAACATGTCCTGTGTTACGACGTTACCGTCCTGAAGTACTGCAATATTACGAACGGTATTCTGTAGTTCTCGCACATTCCCTGGCCACTGGTGGGTCATGAGAAGCGCTTGAGCACCTGCATCAAACCCTTCAAACTGCTTGCCTTCTTCTTCGCTGAATTGCTGGAGAAAATGGTTGGCAATTTCGATAACATCTCTGCCACGTTCCCGTAATTGAGGGAGAGGTATCGGCACAACATTTAGACGGAAATATAAATCTTCCCTGAAGCGGCCAGCGCGGACTTCTTCAATCGGGTCTCGATTAGTGGCGCAAATGACCCGAACATTTACCTTTTTTGGTTGAGAGGCCCCAACTGGCTGCACCATGCTGGTTTGCAAAAAACGAAGGAGTTTCTTCTGAAGGCTTAGGTCTAGCTCGCACATTTCATCCAAAAACAGAGTGCCTCCCTCAGCCGCACGTGCTGCGCCTGCGCGGTCAGAAATGGCACCAGTGAAAGAACCTTTCAAATGCCCAAAAAGTTCTGATTCAAGCAAGTCATGTGGAATGGCAGCACAGTTTACAGGGATGAATGGCTTGTTAGCGCGGGCACCTGCTTTATGAATGGCTTCTGCACATAATTCTTTGCCTGTACCTGAGGAGCCAGTGATGAAAACTGTGGCTTTGGAACCAGCGACATTTTCAATCGTGCGATACACACGCTGCATTGCGGTCGACGTGCCAATAAAATCATAAAAAGCGCCGTCTTGCTGGCTTTGGCGAAGTGTATCAACTTGCTGCCGCAACAAAACACGTTCGAGAGTGTTGTTGACTGTCGTAACAAGTCTGCCTTCAGTGAATGGTTTCACTAAATAGTCTAATGCGCCAAGTTTCATGGCAAGCACTGCGTTATTAAGCGAGGCATCAGCTGTAATTACAATTGCAGGGGTTTCTTTATCTGTACCTTGAATATCTTCAAGGTACGATAAGCCATCTCCGTCAGGTAGATTAAGGTCCAAAAGCAACAGGTCAAATGACTCTGCGGCTTGTGCCTCTCTGGCAGCCGCTAGCGTGTCTGCAGTTTTTACTGATAAACCAGCAATATTGAGCTGCTTTTCATAAAGCATGGACATCGACAAGACGTCTTCAATAAGTAAGATTTTCCGTTCAGGTTTACTCACTGGGCAGCTCCTTCGCCTTATAGCTCTCGGCTATATTCTCTATCATTTCAATGCCGCTAGGTAACGTGTCTGATATCACGCTACCTGCTTGCAATGTTTCATCCACCAAGCCCTGTTTCCAACATTCATTTGCCTGCTGGGAAATGTGCTGAATACGCGTGAGCCCAAATGTCCCACTTACACTTTTTAATTGATGAGCCATTTGAGAAACGTAGTTGGGAGCAGATTCCTTTATCCCTTTTACGATCTCGTCTTGGCACCGCTGCAAGTCTTTAACGCTCTGCTCAAGGAGCATGAGGCAACTTTCATCATCTAAGCTACCAAGAAGTGCAAAAAGCTTCTCATGTTCGAAGAGAGGTATATTGGCAAGGTCTTCATGTTCAACCTTGATTGGTGCAGTGCTTTCCTCTTCGCTGAGGCCAAGGGATCTTTCTATTGCAATATATAATTGCTCGCGCTCAAAAGGCTTTGTAACAATCCCTTGCATGCCTGCGGCTTGGAACTCCCTCCGATCTTCATCCATCCCATGTGCGGTCAGGGCATAAATCGGTGGCGCATAGTTCGAGCCCATGATTTCAATGATCCGTTTTGTTGCTGTAACACCGTCCATTTCAGGCATCGCAATATCCATAAAGACGATATCATAGGTATGATTCCGAACCGCATCTACAGCCTCGACGCCGTTATTCACAACTGTTACACGGCAGCCAAGGCGCTCCAGTTCCATCCGAATAATTATCTGATTAGTAGGCACATCTTCAGCAACTAGAACACGGGCACTGCGTCCAGTACGGTCTTTAAAGTTGGTTAAATTCATAGCTGGGTGGTTGATTTTCAGTTCGTCGGACTGAGCCAATTTGAAACTTGCCTTTAACCAGAAGGTAGCCCCTTGCCCTTGTCTGCTGGTTACACCCACATCACCTTCCATCAAATCAGCAAGTTGCCTGCAGATTGCCAAACCAAGACCTGCGCCATCCCCTATTTGTCGACGGTGGGTTCCGGTGCGTGAAAATTCATCAAAAACTTTAGCTTGATCTTCATCGCTCAAGCCCTCCCCAAAATCTTGTAACGAAAATATCAGTTGTTGGGTTTCGCTGGTTAAGGTGGAAGGCTTGGAATAGACACTTAAGATTAAAGTCTCAGAACCCGCATATTTAAGCGCATTCGAAATATAGTTGTTCATTATTTGGCGAATGCGCGCTGGGTCGCCCCAGTAAGTTTCACCAACATCAGCGCTTATGTCGACACCCAGCGCGCAGGATTTAGCCTGAAGATGAGGCTGCCAAAATGCCTGAATGGAATTAATCAGCTCCGTGATGGAAAATACGACAGGCTCTAATTGCAAAGTGCCTGCCTCTGATCGGGCAAAATCTATTACATCATTCAGCAATGTCTGTAACGTCTGGCCGCTTGAGCGGGCCATTTCAACGAGTGCGGACGACCGTTGCGGTAGATCTTCATCGTGCAGCAAATCAAGGCTACCTAATATGCCGCTGAGAGGGGTCCGGATTTCATGACTAATTGCAGCGACGAACTTTGATTTAAGCGCACTATGTTCTTCTGCTTTTTCTTTAGCTTGCTCCAATTCTTCTTTCAACACAGTGAGCTGTTGAACTTTTTCTTCAAGTTCTTGGGCGCGCAGTCCAGCATTCTCATGCGCTCTACGCTCCGCAATTTTTGCGCTCGCGTATGATGCTACGGTTTCTAATATTTCTAAGTCAGTTTGATCATAGCGGTCGATATTGGGGTCTTCACAGTCGATTACGCCGAGGAGGGTGCCATCGTGCACCATAGGAACGCAGAGCTCCGACCCGCCAGGTGCGATGTCGGGCACGTATCGATGATCCTTGGTCACATTATCAACTATTTCAGGTTTTCCTGATAGAGCCACGTATCCTGTGATGCCAATACCAAGGGGAATTTGCAGTGGATTGAGAATTTCGCTGCCTGCAGGGTTTTTCGCAGCAATTGCTGCTTTTTGTACCAAGCATTTTGCCGATGGCCGGTATAAGTAAAAAACGCAGTCTGTAAACCCAAGTTGACCAACAACTTCACGCGCTACATACCAACCCAATTCTTCAATGGTTTCGATTTTCGTGATGGCAATTGCAAATTTGTTTAGTATTTGCAACCGGCTTTGGTGGCCTTCATTGGTTTTTTCTAGCTGTTTGTTGATTCTGAAGAGTTCGAGGCTCTTTGCTTCCAGAAGTTGTTCGGCTTCTTTTCTGGCTCGTTTTTCGCGGTTTAACTTGCGAGCTAAAGCTTCTGTTTCTGCTTTCAGCACTTACCGTTTCTCCAAAACAAACTCTGTCTGCCCATTTTTGATGGTTTCCTGAGCAATATAATGAGGGTCGTTGAAATATTCTAAGCACGCTTCCGTTAGGCCGCGGGCAACACTAGCGAGCGGGCGATGGGATTTATAAGTGAGTTTGTAGGTGCCGGCGGCATCTGTCACTAGGTGTACATCTGGTGGATTTGAATCAGGATAAAGTTTTTTTACTTCTTCATGAATATGCAGACCAACTTGCTCCAGAAAATCTAGGCCACTTTTTGCACCTTCAAAATAGCTGGGGAAAAGTTCAGCAAACCTTGAAAGAAGTATTTGCCCAAATTGCCGTGCCAGATCGTTGGGTTCCTTCGATAGATGGTCTGCTAGGGCAAGATGGATTTTTGCAAATTCAGAAAAACTATAGTTTCCTACCGCAGTGTAGGAACCAAGTATTTCACCATTCAAAGAAGAGAGCAAATTCTCGACTTCTTCGTCCGACGCTATATCAGACGCGAAATCCAAATATTCTGTGAACAATATACCTCTCATGACAGCTAGCCTTTGCAAATTTGGAAACCTACGCATTTCTGGATTACCAATTTGCAACGCCCATGCCAGCCGGTTTCCGAGGAAAAGCGGAGTAAAGGCCTCGATATTTGATCAAGCATTTGCATTCTGCAAAAGCATAATGCGAAAATCTTTGCAAATTGCTAAGGGAAATACATGTAATCAACATAGATCAAGAAAACGGCGTAGTATTGCCCATGGGTAGAAACCATAGGGAAGTGTTTCGGATATATTGATGCTGCAGAATTGAAGGGCTTTGAGCTAGATAATTTTTGATCGTGTAAATGAGATAAATGTCTATTGACGGCATGAGCCTGAATTCGATGTCTCATTTGAACTTGGGCGAAGCCCTCAATTCCACGTGGAACTGACCATAAATACTCGTATTGAAATCAGTATTTGGAATAAGACGTAAGAATGAGATGAGGGGGGTGCAAATGCACTTGATATGTATAGTTCGTTGATGGTGATGCTTTAAAATGAGTTTTTTGAATCATGAATTTATCACAGTTTCTATCACATTATTTTTCTGAAAAATTTATTATATAATAATATCAATAAGATAGAGGCCTATCAATCAGGCTCATAACCTGAAGGTCGTAGGTTCAAATCCTACTCCCGCAACCAAATAAAATAGGTCAGTACCCGACAGGGTATTGGCCTTTTTTAGTTTGGACGTAGAGTGTCGATTTTAACTCTACTGGTTGCGGGAGCTCGGTGAATCCCACGTAGCCAAGTTCTGCCCCGTAATTTACTGATATTTCAGCAAAGTAGGCCCGGTGTCTGCTGGAGTTGGAGGTTCATTGACTATGGCAGGTAAGACGAAGCGCGGTAGATGGAGTGAGACGTTCAGGCGTCGTAGCGTAAGGCAAGAGCATGCGAAGCCGCTGCTTGAAGCCTTGCAAGCATGGTTACCGCTTCAGCTAAACAAGATACCCGCCAAATCTGCTTTGGCCGGAGCCATACGCTATGCCATCACCAGACTAAAGCGGCTTGAGGTTTATCTCACAGACGGCAAATTCTCCATTGACAATAACGCAGCGGAGCGTTGCATGCGGCCTATTGCCCTGGGTAGAAAGAATTACCTCTTCTATGGTTCAGACAAGGGCGGCGAGTGTGCCGCTGCTGCCTATACGTTACTGGAAACCTGTAAACTAAACGGCACCAATCCTCAGGCATCCCT
>CAXBKT010000088.1:0-15029 GCA_963976155.1 uncultured Kordiimonadaceae bacterium
TCTTGATGGATACGACGTGTTGTTTCTTACCGGAACAGACGAACATGGCCAGAAGGTAGAAAAGTCAGCAGAGAAAGCAGGTGTTGATCCTCTGGCTTTCTGTGACCGGGTATCAGGCAGATTTCAAGACCTAGCGACAGCGATGAACTTTTCAAACAACCAGTTTATTCGCACCACAGAAAACCGCCATAAAATAGCTGTACAACACCTATGGCGTGAGTTGGTCAAAAAGGGCTATATCTACGAAGATAATTACGCCGGCTGGTACAGTGTACGCGACGAAGCTTTCTACAGTGAAGATGAGCTACAAGATGGTGAAGACGGCGGTAAAATTGCCCCTACTGGTGCACCAGTTGAGTGGGTAGAGGAGCCAAGCTACTTTTTCAAGCTTTCAGCGTTTGAAGATAAGCTTTTAGATCTCTATGAAAGCCAGCCTGATTTTGTCATGCCTAAGTCACGACTCAACGAAGTTAAAAGCTTTGTGAAGGGCGGTTTGCAGGACTTATCAATTTCACGGACAACCTTTAACTGGGGTGTACCGGTACCTGAGGCAGAAGGCCATATCATGTATGTATGGATTGATGCTCTCACTAATTATCTGACTGCCGTAGGGTACCCTGACACAAACTCAGATAGCTACAAAAACTTCTGGCCTGCTAATGTTCACATGGTTGGCAAAGATATTTTACGTTTTCATGCTGTCTATTGGCCTGCCTTCCTTATGGCTGCGGACCTGCCATTACCATCTCGAGTGTTTGCACATGGTTGGTGGACAAACGAAGGCCAAAAAATATCTAAGTCACTCGGAAATGTCATTGACCCGTTTGAGCTTATAGAGAGTTATGGGCTTGATCCTGTTCGATTTTTCCTGTTGAGGGAGGTCCCATTTGGCAATGATGGAGATTTTTCACGTAAATCCTTTGTTCTTCGCTGCAACGCAGATCTCGCAAATGGTTTAGGGAACCTATCTCAGCGCACACTCTCGATGATACATAAGAACTGCGATGGTGTATTACCTGAGCCGGGGCCGCTAACGGATCAAGATAATAAGCTTTTAGATGATATCGCTACTACCCTTTCTATAGTGAGGGATAATATGGACAAACAAGCTTTCCATTCAGCGTTAGAGGCAATCTTCCAGCAGGCCGCAGCGGCCGATAGCTATATTTCCGTGCAAGAACCTTGGAAGCTTAAGAAAACTGATCCCAAGCGTATGGAAACAGTACTTTATGTACTTGCTGACGCTATCAGGCAGTTGGCTATTTTAATTCAACCCATCATGCCTGAATCAGCCGACAAGTTTTTAACTCAGCTTAATGTCGCTAATCGTGGTTTTGACCAGTTGGGCCAAGCAGGCCGCATGATTGCTGGCACTGATATTCCAAAACCAGAAGGGGTATTTCCCCGCCTTGAGTTACCTGAAGAGGAATAGGCCCTTTCTATGAGCGGATTTGGATATATTGTAGACAGTCACTGCCACCTGAACTACGAAGGCATTGCAGAGCAACAGCAGGCAGTTATAGAGCGGGCCCGCTCTGCTGGTGTCGGTTGTATGCTTGCTATAAATACAAAACTTAAAGAATATCAACAAATCGTTGATATTGTTGATAAACATAACGATGTATTTGGTACTGTAGGCATTCACCCACATGAAGCAGAAACTGAACCAGACATCGGCGTTCCGGCATTGATTGAGCGGACTTCACACCCCAAAATCGTAGGTATCGGAGAAACAGGCCTCGACTATTTCTATGACAATGCACCGCGAGATATGCAGCAGGTAAATTTCCGAGCTCATATCGCAGCTTCTCGTGAAACTGGGCTCCCCCTTATTGTGCACACCAGAGACGCTGATGATGATTGTATCAACATCATGAGTGAAGAAATGAAATCTGGCACTTTCCCTGGCGTTATTCATTGTTTCACAGCTAGTCAGAAACTAGCCGATGCAACAATGGAAATGGGTTTTTATATTTCCATTTCGGGCATTGTGACCTTCAAGAATGCAAAAGCACTACAGGAAACGGCTAAGACCATTCCGCTTGATAGATTGCTTATTGAGACGGACTCGCCTTTCCTTGCCCCTGTACCACATCGGGGGAAAACATGTGAGCCAGCTTTTGTTGCTAATACAGCTCAGTTTTTAGCTAGCTTGCGTGGGGAAGGTTTGGCCGAACTCGGCGAAGCAACAACAGCAAATTTCTTTAGGCTGTTTTCTAAAGTTACACCACCCAAAGCATGGGGTACGGCGTGAAAGTCACCATTTTAGGCTGCGGTACATCTGGTGGCGTGCCCAAAATGCCAGAACATTGGGGTGCCTGTGATCCGCAAAACCCTAAGAACAGAAGATTGCGAGCAAGTATACTAGTGGAGCAGGGCGATAGTACCATCGTTGTAGATACCACTCCTGACTTCCGTGCTCAGATGTTAGCTGCCAGTGTGCAAAAGCTAGACGCGGTATTTTATACTCACGATCATGCTGACCATGTACATGGCATTGATGACCTTCGAGGCTTTTTTCATCTGACACGAGAAAAAGTACCAGTCTATAGTGACGCCCAAACCCTCTCGGTTATTAAGCAACGTTTCGACTATATATTCCGCTCCCAAGCAGGGTATCCTGCAATGTGTAGGGCCGTTGAGCTCAGTGGTTCGCCTACAAAAATTGGGGAGCTCAAAGTCATCCCCTTTGAACAAGGCCACGGAGATGGCCTAAGCCTTGGATATAGGTTTGGCGACTTTGCTTACTCTACGGATCTTAATAAACTGCCTGAAACGGCCTTTGAGGCACTAGCTGGCGTAAAAGTTTGGGTCGTAGATGCGCTGCGCTACAAGCCTCACCCCACGCACTCCCATTTAGAGCAAACACTTAAATGGATAGAGCGTGTCAAACCGGAAAAAGCCATACTTACCCATATGACATGGGATATGGACTATGACACCTTACAAAAGGCTTTACCTTCCGGCGTTGAACCTGCTTATGATGGTATGGTCATTGAACTTTAAGCATAGAACAGTTTAATTGCCGCTTCCTGCAAACTAACGTATGCTAAATGCAGACAGGAGAACGGGGTATGGGTAAAGACCCATGGCAAGTACCAGATCATGATAAGAAACCTCCACAGGCACAGTTAGACGAAAACTGGCGGCAGGATCTTCATCATTATGCGCCCAATAATAGAGTGCACCAACCGAAAGTCGTACGACTGATTGTATTCTTGGTCGGCATGGCCTTGTTGGTATTTGGTCTGTCACTCGCTTTCCCAATTACTGCTGGTATTGACCCTTACTTGGTCCGCAGTTTAGTCATAATCGCGATTTTTGGTGGTGCTGCTGCATTCTGGAGCCGCGCGAGCTTAATGAAAATTATCAAGGTAGCAGGGCTCTGGACAGTTATCATTGCTGGGTTGTCCATGTTTTACTTGTCACAGTCGGATTTGGGTAGTCGCTTTATGTCCTCAATTGACCCAGCCGGCGTTACTTCCACAAGTGAAGGTTTGATGGTTCACCGGTCACGGGATGGCCATTTTTGGTTACGTATTCAAATGAACGGCGTACCACTACGTTTTATGGTGGATACAGGCGCATCAAATGTAGTCCTAAGTCCCCAAGACGCTAAAAGCGCAGGGTTCCCGACGCATACACTAAAATTTAACGGCGTTGCTCAAACAGCTAATGGTTCAGTACCTTACGCAAGGGCCACAGCAACCAGTTTGCAAGTCGGCGACCTGACTTTTTACGATGTTCCAGTCACAGTTAATGGTGCAAAAATGGATGGATCTTTACTTGGCATGAGTGTTTTGAAGCGCTTTTCGAGTATTGAATTCCGTGGCGATACTCTCATTTTGAGGCCTTAACTCAGAGAATGAATGCTTGAACTTTCTGAGGAAGTTTTTGAAGTAGGGCGTGCTCTGGACCTTTTGGTTTTCCTGAAATCCACCATAGACCCACAAGAACAATAATATATACAGATGCACCAACCAACACCTTCAAGGCTGCAAGAACACCGATAGGAGCCTCAAAGCTGGGCATTCCCCACAACACCGATGCACACATGGCACCCCCTGCAAGAACTGGTCGTACGAAAAGTAAAAACCATGTGTCTTTTGAAGGAACAAGAAAAGAGATACTAACCAGTTCAGCACTCAGCATTACGATGGATACTAGAGAAAAAGTAATAGCTACACCTTCAGCTCCCCAAAATATCCCCGAAATTAAACAGAATACAAAGTAGCTCGAAGCTCTGACACCCCAAAAAATTGCTCCATATCGGGGTACATTTTTAGCAATAAATATGCTCTGATTAACATCGGCCATCGAATTACATGCACTGCCAATAGCAATAAGTGCTAGATACCGGCCAGCTTCACCCCATTGAGGCCCAAGCAATAATAAAACAATCTCGTTAGATGTCAGAATAATACCAAGTGCCACAGCCACACCAACAATAAGGTAAACACCAACAATATTTCGTACAGCACTTGAAAAACGGTCAATTTCACCTGAGAATTTCACCAAAGCTGGTAACAAAGCTTCCCCGATAGGGCTGATGAGCTCAGTTATAAGGATACGCGATATATCTCTTGAAACATGATAAATACCAAAAAATGCAGAGTTCTCAGATGCCCTTACCACCAACTCATCTGCAGAATTTCCAAGATACTTACCCACCCCTCTCGAATATATCCATAAAGAAAATGAACCAAATGTTTTCCACTTCGCTAATGTTAATGATGGCTTATATGGCCTCGCAATATGCGAAACAATAACACCAAAAACAGCCGCGAGAAGCGAGCCAAAGACCAAAGCCCAATAAGACTTCAAAGTTAGTGCAAGTATAATTACAGCGATGACCCGAACTAATTTATCTGAGGATTTAAGTATAAAATCAGATCCATACTTAAACTCTTTAAGTAAAAGCGAGGAGGCCGGGCTGCAAAAGCTATCCAGAACCGGAATGAATGCCATTAAACGAAGGACATCAATTACCCTTGGTTCCTTAAGGAAAGATGCAATAGGTCCCGCGAGAAAGAAGAGCGCTAAAGCAGCCAAACACGAAAGTAAAAAGCGAATAGTCCAGAGAGTATCTATATCTTCTTTAGTTATTCCCTGCGTTTTGATTACCGCTTCGCCAAAGCCTATTTCTTTCACCATTATAAAGAAAGCAAGCACTAAAGCCGCTGTCCCAAAAACACCAAAATCCTCTGGTGTAAGTAAACGCGCCAAAATTGTGACAGAAACTAATCCTAAAAGACGTACTGAGAAGCGTGTTGCTACCATGGCCGCGGCACCAACCATAACTTTGCTACTATATGATTCTTCACTATTGCTCAAAGGCTTATCCAACCAACGCTCTACAACTTTTACCCAAAACGTATAGTATGCCAGAGAAAATAAAAGCAACAGCCCCAATATATAGAACTAGTGAATAAAGATATGGCAGGGCCCCACGCTACTACCAATCTGGAATCGCGCCTAAAGTAGAATTTTCTGCCATAAATTGGCAAAAACGGCACAGATATGGCAAGCACATTGCGTATCATTACACATAATATGCTTAGATATGTGTATAGTATTTAGTTCCAAAGGATCTCTACCATGACAAGTGTCGCGCCGCCAATATCACCGAACATACCTGCAACAAGTGATGACATAGCTATACTCGAATCCTTGGAGCAAAAGGTCCTCTGGCTCGCGAGTTATATGATCCATAACGCAAACCACATCAGACCATCGCGGGACGGACTAAAAGTAGGTGGTCACCAAGCCTCATCTGCATCACTCGTAAGTATTATGACTGCGCTGTATTTTCATTCAATGCGAGCGGAAGACAGAGTTGCTGTCAAACCCCACGCATCCCCTATCATGCACGCCATCATGTACCTTATGGGTAGGCAGTCCCTAGACGCGCTTAAAAATTTTAGGGGTTTTGGCGGCGCTCAATCCTACCCAAGTATTACAAAAGACAAAACAGACATTGATTTTTCAACTGGTTCAGTTGGTATGGGGGTCGCCGCTACGCTTTTTAACAGCCTCGTGCAGGACTATATGGTTGATCATCATTGGATGAACGAGGAAAAAACAGGGCGTATGATTGCTCTGGCTGGAGATGCCGAGTTTGACGAAGGTAATATCTTTGAAGCACTTCTTGAGGGCTGGAAGCACAAAGTTGGTAATCTGTGGTGGGTTGTTGACTATAACCGTCAAAGTCTAGACGGCGTTGTAGATGACGCTTTGTTCGAAAAAATTAGTGGCGTTTTTGACAGTCTTGGTTGGCAAGTCCATTCTCTTAAGTACGGAAAAAAACTGCTTGCTGCTAGGGAAGGGCCTGCCGGTGAAGCTATCCTCAATTGGATTGATAACTGTCCTAACCAACTATATAGCGCACTAACCTTCCAAGGTGGGCCTGAATGGCGCAGACATCTGGAATTAGACCTTCAAGGCACGTCTGGTATCAAAGAATTCCTAGATAGCAATGATGATAATACGTTGCAGAGTATCATGACAAACCTTGGCGGGCATGACATGACAAGCCTCACTGAGGCTTTTGCAAATGCTAATGACGGCGCACCTCATTGTTTTATTGCCTATACAATCAAAGGGTACGGCCTTCCACTTGCAGGCCATAAAGACAACCATGCTGGCATGATGAGCCCCGCACAATTAGCTACTTTCCAAGAAGGCCTAAACATTCCAACAGGGGCTGAATGGGATAAATACACAGGCCTGACCGTGTCAAAAACCTTACTAGAGAGACATATTAAAAAGGCTCCCTATCAACAACGGAAAGCTACAGCCAAGACTACGAGTTCAGAACTATCTGTACCAAAAATTAGTATTCCTGATAGCGACCTACAATCAACACAAGAAGCTTTTGGGAAAATTATGTTTGAACTTGCAAAAGGAGATAGCAAGTTTGCAGACAGGATTGTTACGACATCACCGGATGTTACTTCCTCCACCAATTTAGGAGGGTGGGTAAATCGCCGGAAACTCTACGCTCTTGAAAACGTATCAGACACATTCAAAGACCGCCGTATACCTTCAACTCAACTCTGGAGCAAAGGCCCATCAGGTCAACATATTGAACTCGGCATTGCAGAAAATAATCTGTTTTCGCTTTTAGGGCAATTAGGCCTCTCAGAGCGTCATTTTGGGGAACGTCTCATTCCTATCGGTACACTATATGACCCTTTCATATCACGCGGGCTTGATGCGCTTAATTATGGCTTATACCAAGGAGCACGTTTTATGCTCGTTGCCACGCCCAGTGGCATAACTCTAGGCCCAGAGGGTGGTGCTCACCAATCCATCAATACGCCCCTTATCGGATTAAGCCAGCCGGGGTTAGTAACCCTTGAACCAGCTTACGCCGACGAACTTGCTATCCAAATGGCCTGGTCCTTCAAGCATATTCAAAAGCAAGAGGGTAGTTCGGTATATTTGCGTTTGTCGACACGGAAATTACCACAATTGCCACGGGTACTGGGTACAGCGCAAACTGAAGCTATTGAAGCAGGGGCATATTGGCTTCGGGCACCAATTCGGGAAACAAGACGTGTAATTATTTATACTGGCGCGCTGGCGCCAGAAGTTTTTCAGGCGGTTGAAATGCTCGCCGGCCGCGATCGAGGCCTCGCAGTTCTCGCAGTAACTTCAGCTGACTTATTGTATAAAGGGTGGGCTGAACAACAAACTTCAATTAAGAAAAAGATAAGCCACATTACAACCTTGTTTGAGGGACTACCAAGGGATGCCAAGCTCATTACAGTTTGTGATGCACACCCACTCACATTGTCATGGCTTGGTACTGTTAAAGGCAATCCTGTGCACCCACTTGGCGTGCAACATTTTGGTCAAACAGGTGACTTGATTGACCTATACAGCCATCATGGATTAGATGCTGCAACTATTGTTGATGCATACCTTACCTAATTTCCATTTGACTAACAAAGCGCTCAACCGTTGTTGTGAAACAACGGTTGAGCTTAATCTGGTCAAAACTCAACCCTTTGTTTGCAGCGAACAGCAAAGGCAAAAATAATCACTCAGGGTTAAATAATTTACAAAAAAAGAGGGACATCTGCTGTTTTCTCTACTAAATCTAGATCAAAGGGCCTTGAAGGGGACACTAGGGCCGGTCAATTGCTACGAAAAGAGGCCAATTTTACTGCGCGCCTCAAACGTAAAAGGGGAAAAAATGTTTAGGAATATCTTTATTGGTGGTGCAGCACTCATGCTTGCTTCCACTGTGGGTTACACGGACACCATCCAGCAGACCAAAGGCCATTATAAGGACAAGTTCCGTCAACTAGACGAAGCACTGCCAACAGCTAACAGTTACCGTACTGCTGGCGGCGAGCCAGGTCATGCTTATTGGCAGCAAAAAGTTGATTATAAAATCAAAGTCGCGCTGGATGAAGAAAAACGCCGTTTGTCTGGTTCTGAAACAATAAAATATCAGAATAACTCCCCTGATACACTGAAGTTCCTTTGGCTACAGCTCGATCAGAACATTTTCAAAAATGACTCGATTGCAGAAGTCACAAGTACCTACGGTGGAAAAGTTGATTCAAGTCGGGGTTCAAGCCCTTCAAAAATAAGCTTAAATAGCCTTCGCAGGCAACAATTCATGCAAGACAATGAATTGGGATACCAGATTAAGTCTGTAACAGATGGCAGTGGTAACGATCTACGCTACACTATCGTCGGTACATTGATGCGCATCGACTTAGCAAAAAGTCTGAAATCGGGTGCGAAAACGGACCTTGCTATCGACTTTTCTTTCAACCTTGTTGAAGAAGACGCCGTAAACGCCCGCGCGGGTTACGAACATTTCCCTAAAGATGCTCGTGAAGGAGGCAATGATATTTTCCTTGTTGCCCAGTGGTTCCCTCGGTTAGCCGCATATACTGACTATGAAGCATGGACGAACAAAGAATTTCTCGGCAGCGGTGAATTTACACTTGAGTTTGGTGACTATGATGTGGAAATCACAGTGCCTGCTGACCATATTGTTTCATCAACGGGTGCGCTGCAAAATGCCAAGCAGGTACTTACAGCAGAACAACGCAGCCGCCTGGACGAGGCCAGAACAGCGAAACGCCCTGTCTTTATCGTGACAGAAGAAGAAGCTCTCGAAAATGAGAAAGAGGGCACCACAGAGAACAAAACGTGGCGTTTCTCAGCAAAAAATGTGCGTGACTTTGCATGGGCGTCCTCTCGTAAATTTATGTGGGATGCTAAAGGGTACCAGCAAGGCGGTGAAAATCAGCCATTTGTTATGGCAATGTCTTTTTTCCCGAAAGAAGGTGGTGACCTTTGGAAAAAATATTCCACGGAATCCGTTGTTCACACAATGGAAGTATATTCGCGTTTCTCTTTTGATTACCCATACCCAACTGCACAGTCAGTAAATGGCCCCGTTGGCGGTATGGAATACCCAATGATCACTTTCAACGGCCCGCGCACCAAACTTCAAGATGATGGTAGCCGTACTTATTCACAAGCAGAGAAACGCTTCCTTGTCGGCGTGGTGATCCATGAAGTTGGGCATATCTATTTCCCGATGACAGTGAACTCTGATGAGCGCCAATGGACATGGATGGACGAGGGGATCAATAGCTTCCTTGATGGTATCGCTGGCCGCGAATGGGATCCACAAATCCCTTGGGGTGTAGAGCCACGCGACATTGTTGATTATATGAAGTCAGAGCGCCAAGTCCCAATCATGACGCAGTCTGATAGCGTATTACGCCTTGGTCCAAATGCATACGGCAAGCCAGCTGTTGCACTCAATATCTTGCGGGAAACCATTTTAGGCCGTGAACTTTTTGACTTTGCTTTCAAAGAGTATTCAGAGCGCTGGATGTTCAAACGCCCAACACCTTCAGATTTCTTCCGCACAATGGAAGAGGCATCTGGTGTTGACCTTGACTGGTTCTGGCGTGGGTGGTTCTACACAACGGACCATGTGGATATATCGCTGGATAAAATCTACAAACTTCGTATGGACACAAAAAATCCAGACATTGATTTTGCGCGCCAACGTACTGAAGTAAAGTCAGAGCCGGCTTCTATTTTCTTGGAAAAAAATCAGGAAGAGGGTCGTAAAACTTGGGTCGAACTGAACCCTGACGTTACTGACTTTTACGACGAGAACGATCGTTTCACCGTTACAAACAAAGAACGCAACGGCTATCAAAGTTTCCTTTCTGGGTTGAAAGATTGGGAGCGTAGAGTTTTTGACCGCGCTGTAAGTGAAGACAAAAACTATTATGTTCTCCAGTTCTCCAATAAAGGCGGCTTGGTTATGCCAATTATTCTTGGCCTGACCTTTACTGATGGCACAGAAGAGACCTTGTATATTCCTGCCGAAATTTGGCGCCGCAGCGCAGATTCCGTCAAGAAACTGCTAGTTCTAGATAAAGAACTGAAAGAAGTTGTTGTTGATCCTCGGTGGGAAACTGCTGATACAAATACTGAAAACAACCATTACCCGCGCCGTATTATTCCATCCCGCATTGAAGCCTTCAAGCGTATGGACAGCAAAGCGCTGGTAAGCCGTGATATTATGCAGGATATCAAGACAGAGCTAGAAACCGACGACGACAAAGAGGACAAGGAGAAACCTGAGTGATCCGTTCAGGCTTTGTCGCGTTACTAATTTTACTCATGGGGGCGGTTTCCGCCCCCATATACGCTCACTCCCAGAAAGCAGCGATTACGCGCGTTGTATTTAATCCCAGGACGTCAAACCTTGAAATTATGCACCGGTTTCTTTTGCATGATGCTGAGCATGCCGTAAAAGAGATATTTGATGGAAATGCCGATATAATAGGTTCACAAAAAACTCGAGTTCAGTTCGCCGAATACGTCAATAATCAGTTTTCCATAATAAACGGCGCAAATGAAAAACTAAGTCTCACTCTGGTTGGCCATGAGATTGAAGGAAAATTCCTTTGGGTTTATCAAGAAGTAACAATCCCAGACACAAAGTCTTTAACGATCAAGCATAATACGTTGCGCGAATTGTGGCCGTCCCAGATCAATACAGTGAACATTGAGGGCGCTTCAGGCCTAAAAACAGCAACATTCACCGGTTCTGTTGAGCTCGTGACAATCACGCTAGATGAAGTGCATAGTCATTAACGGATAATTATTTCCCATAATATAAATTATACGCGTTAACTGACTCCCTTATTGGGCAAGCCTTTGATGCACCTTATTTTTTAAGACTCCCTCTCTGCCTTCTCATAATTATGGAGGCGCGTTATGTCTGACGCGTCTTCAAAAACTATCAGCATTCGTATCGCCATCGACATTCCTGTCGATATTGCTTCCGATACACTTGCTCAATTGCAACCTCTCGTCTCACAACTTTCCGGACTTGGTAAGCAACAACAACTTACACCATCACCTGATAACTCACATGTAATTGAGGTTGATCCTGAAGCTGAAGCAAAAAAAGCTGAGATTAAGCAGCACTACGCTGACAAGATTGCAGAATACAAAAGAAACGTTATTCAGGCATACCGTACGTTTCGGCGTACCGTTGATAGTTTTGACGAAGTACGCCTCGCCTATCACCCTATAGCTGAGCGTTATCAGTGGCCTGTTGGCGTAGTACAATCCGCTATTGCGGATAGAAAACGGGTAATCCGTAAATATCTCCAAGTTCGGCAAAAACGTGAAATTCTTCTCCTCTCATATGCAGGCAAAACAAACAAGCAAATTGGCCTAAGGCTTGGCTTACATGATCGGACAGTTGCTCGCCGTTTAAAAGAAGCTCGTAACCTAAAACGCCTCCAGACGAAGGGAGGCTGTCATGCATAGCCTTATCAATGTATTCGCTGTCTGGCGTTTGCAAGCAGATACAGTCGCCGGAATTTTGCGTGACAAAAAATACAAACGTCAATCGAAACAGCTAGTTAGCGCCATTAAGTTAATCGACCAGATTTGGGTCGAAGAACACGGCGAAGCCTATGTTTCTGAGCTCGTTCGCTTGATCAATTTGATGCATGCGCAAGATGACCTTCCTACCTTCACGGACCAGAAGTCGCGACCATTATCACAGGTACTTCCCTTTAAAACTAAGGGGAAAACTGAATGATCTCTCCCCTAACCCAACTTCGCACTTATGACGCACTGTCACAGCTGCGACCCGGTGGCGCTTTAGCGCCAGTGGTGCGGGAGTGGCTTGACAGGGCGGCGGCTCCTCACGCTGGCCCCAACGGGGTCAGAAAAGCTTCTGACCCCTTGCCTAGCGGCGAGCGCCTATTCCGCGTCACCGCACATAACCAACCTCTCAACAGCTTTCTTTTCAGCCTCAGAGTTAATTTGATCCCAAGAAACTACTTCACCCCAGTAAGCTTCCTTGAGTTTTGCGATGTACGTCCCAGAATTCAGAAGAAGCTCCGAGTATCTCTGAGCTCGAATTTCTGTCGTAATGTGCACTGCTTCTTCGCGTGCCCAACGTCCAGCTGCTTCAAATTGGCCGTTGTAAAGACTTATGACCTCCTGAACCGCACCTGGCAGGTCAGTCAATCTCGACGATACACTTCTAAAAATTGGCCTATCGTACGAATAGGAAAACTTGGGCATACTTTCGTCATTAGTACAAAATCTTTTGCCCGGGTGATCCTGAATTCGCTTAAGCATTGCGCTTTGCAAATTGATCAATTCAAGTTCCTGCAGAATCCCGTTCATTGCTTTGTTCTGAAACCTTTTCAGCTCACTTCTTGCTGCATTTTCCTCGTAAGAAAGAACCAAAGAAGCAATAAAAAGAGCAATAAAACAGGCACTTACCGAAAACCAAATCTGCATCTTGTCCCCAATGCTAATTGGTTCTTGTATCAGAGTAAGAAACTTACTTCTTACCATGTGTATGGTCGGATAGGACAGGATTACCACTACAACGGCAAGTATTTCAATTCTCATGGATTTCCTCTCTTTGGGAGGACATTATGAGCCTCCCCCTTGAGAATAACGCAAGTTATGTTGCCCTAAATCATGGAGCTGTCAACCGACAGACTATACCGGCAATCAGCCGATATGAACTTTTTAAAGCAAATACAGGCTGGAAACAGTCATCTGAACAATACCGTGAGAGTTCAGAAAGGAGCGCCCTCCTAAAGGCTGAAACCCTTCGTATTGCAAGTGCGCTTGAAAGTCATGGTATACAAACACGCCTTGAAAATGGCGGCATTAAAGCCATAGGGGAAGTTACTGGTCAAATTGATGATATTGAAAGCTATCGTTCGATCAGCTTCTTACCACTTGTTGCACAGCGTGAGCGCAGGCCAATCCTTAACGCTCTCCAGTATTTTCACCGCCATAACAAGCTTGGCAAGCACCTACGGTTGGCCGTTATTACTGCCGGTGAACGTATTCCTCTTTATAGTGATTTGCGCGGCACTATGCAGAAGTTACATCGGGATATCTCCCGGTGGGCGCACGAAGCTGATCGGGACTGGAATATTGCCGTTATCTACCGTGGTAGCGAATTCACATATGACCACCCTACCCGTAGCTTTCATCCCCATGCGAATGTGCTGTATGCGCCACGTAAGGCCCTTTCTAGTAAACGGTGGGCTGAGTTTCTTTCATGGAGCCACAAGCGTCTTGGTGCCCATTGGAAAGACAATGGCAAGCTGGAAAAGCCTCAAGAGGCATTGAAGTACCCTTTCAAGCCACTTGAGCTGGATAAACTAGACAGCCTAGCTCTCGTCTGGCTTTTTATGCAAACACGCCGCTTGAAGATCGCCCAGCCTATGCGTGAGTTCAAACATTGGCGCGTTACACTTGAATATGAGGTGACCACACAGGACCGTGTTAATCCGTTCACGGGCGAAATAACGAAAAAGCATATCAAGACAAAGCGTGACCGGCCCTTAAAGGTTGGCGTTATCAACACGCCAGATGGTGCGCGCTTATCCTTAATAGAGAAAGCGCCTCGACAACCGGCTGATACAAAAGACCTGGCAGCAGACGTAAAAGCTGATGCTGAAAACATGATTTTGTGCCGCACGTCACCTCAATTCAGATTTTCACCGTACGCGGAACCTGTAACGCTCGTGCAGAACTTCACAAGTGAGCCTGTGACCTATGAAGGAAAGCAGCGCCTTGAAGAAATAAAAGCCCGCCAACGTGAAGCTCGTCGCTTTTGGGATCAGAATGGCGCCCCTGCCCCAGCGGTTGCTCTAGCACTCGGAGAAGCCCAACGGGCGGCACTTGAGGGCAAGGCCCGAAATGTGCGCCCCTTTAATGTGCACACCAGTAGGTCAACTGTCCAAAGAAATAGGCAAAAGAATTTCAGTTTCTCGGAACCACCCGGTTCCAGAACCGGCATCCCGCCGGAACTAGCCGGGCATACACCCGGTAGCATCCACCAAACCAGTAAAATCAACAAGTTAAGCAACCCAGCAGTAAACCGGTGCGCTTAGATATGCCAGCAAAGGATTACAAAATGACAACTACTAAACAGACTATTTCAACTGATGAACTACTAATATATAATGGAGCTCCTCCTGAGAAACCATAAAATCAAGGATTGAGTAGGCCCGCACTTTCTAAACTCACAGATGGTGTAATCACTACGCGAATGATTGACCATCTGGAAAATGGCACCACAGACGTTACTATTCAAAAAGCAGAGTTATTGGCCAGTGCTCTCAGTATATCCGAAGAATGGCTTAACAAAGGTACGTTAGATCAAGAATTTGAACAGGAGGATGCTTCTGACGAATACGAGGACGAGGTTAATGAGGAAACTGATATAGCTGACGTGGGCTGGGGAGAAGTCGAGGGGCGCTATCTTACCGCTTTTTGCGCCCTATTGGATGAAGTTGATGGTTATAGAATTGAGGGTTTTAGTAAACACCTACGTAAAATGAGCTTACTCATAACTGATATGCGAGATACTGCACAATACATTGAGCTGCCGGAATTTGGGCAAATTGCGGTGAAGCGCTCCATAGAAGGGCTTAAGTCCGGCACCCCAACCAAGCCGAAATTTCATCCCAAAACTG
>CAXBKT010000089.1:0-14973 GCA_963976155.1 uncultured Kordiimonadaceae bacterium
ATGCAAGCTGGCAACCTTTAAACCGACAGGGACAATTGAAAAATGAATAGGCGCAACTTTCTAAAAAACACTGCTTTGTTCACTGGTTTAGCAACACTTATAGGTGGCCACGCTGTTTATGCCGGCGCACGCCGATTAGACCGTATCGGTATCCAGCTCTATACGTTGCGCTCCCTAATGAAAGAAAATGTGCAAACAACACTTGGGGCTGTGGCCGGCCTTGGCTACAAAGAAGTAGAGTTCGCTGGGCACTTCAACCACAGCCCTCGTGACATTCAAAGTTTTTTGGATACCGAAGGATTAACAGCGCCCTCCACCCATGTTGAACTAACTGACATCCGTGACCGTCTTGAGGCCACCATTGAAGACGCTGCAACCATTGGGCATGATTATATTGTTTTGCCGTGGCTGCAAAGCCACGAGCGCGAGACCCTTGACCAATTCAAAGGATATGCTGAGCTATTCAATAAGGTTGGTGAAAAATGCCGCGATGCAGGGATGAGTTTCGCCTACCACAACCATATGTTTGAGTTCGACCCAATAGACGGTGTGGAACCTTATGAATTGCTACTTGCAGAAACAAATTCAGACCTTGTAAAAATGGAGCTAGATCTGTTTTGGACAATAAAGGCAGGCCGCGACCCTATCGCCTACTTTAAACGCTTCCCCGGTCGGTTTCCTCTCTGCCATGTCAAGGACATGGCTGCGAACGGCGACATGGTAAACGTTGGGCATGGCACAATAGATTTTGGGCGCATCTTTTCTAAAAGCAGCCTCGCTGGCCTCAAACATTATTTTGTTGAGCATGACCAACCAGTAGATGCCTACATCTCAGCAGCAGAGAGTGCTGAAACACTGAAAAACTTAACTTTCTAAAGTTGCTAGCTGCCCTATTGATAGGGCAGCTTTTCAAAGGCACGTTCAAGTGTTTCAAGAAGTAAGTCTGCCTCCTTCTGGCCAAACACCATTGGCGGCTTCATTTTAATTACATTCTCAAAAGGCCCGTCGGTTGATAATAATACGCCCTCATCTCGGCAAAATTGTACAATCCAATCAGCAGCGTCTGTCGCGGGCTCCAAAGTTTCAATATCTTTGATCAACTCCATACCAAGGAAAAGCCCAGTTCCTCGGACATCACCAATAATAGTGTATGTATCTTGAAGCCTCCGCATGCCCTCAAGCAAATAAGCACCAGTTTCAAGTGCTTTCTGCTGCAATCCTTCATTTTCTATCACATCCAGCACAGCCATGCCGACAGCACATGAGACCGGATTGCCACCAAACGAATTAAAATACTCCATACCGTTCGCGAAGGCATCCGCAATTTCACGTGTTGTCACAACCGCCGCCATAGGGTGACCACTCCCAATTGGTTTTCCAAGCGTGACAATATCCGGCACTACGCCTTGCTGCTCAAACGCCCACATGTGGGTTCCTACCCGCCCAAAACCCACTTGAACCTCATCAGCAATACACAAAGCCCCTGCTTTGCGTACCGCCGCGTAGGCATGCTGCAAATATCCATCAGGATAGAGAATTTGCCCCCCAACACCCGCGATAGATTCAGCTATAAATGCAGCTGGGGGTTCGCCAGTCTCTTTCATAAAATCAGCAACACAAGCCTCGACATCCCGAGCATAGGCTATACTAGTTTCAGGAGAATTCCCTTTATACCGCCCTCGAAACGGGTCAGGAATTTCAGCTATGCGCACATGATCAGGCTTCCCAACCCCACCTTTACGGTTGAACTTGTAGGGGCTGATCTCCACAAGTGTGCTTGTATTGCCATGATAGGCCCAATCAAGCACCACTGTACCCTTGCGCCCTGTTTTTGTGCGCGCAAGCCGTAGCGCGAGTTCATTTGCTTCAGACCCTGAACATACAAAATACACAACTGAAAGCGGGTCTGGCAATGTCGCGAGCAGTCTCTCTGCATACTGCTGAATTGTATCATGTAAATAGCGCGTATTCGTATTCAGCGTTGCAGCTTGCTTCGATAGCGCCTCTACCACATGCGGATGACAATGTCCTGCATGGCTGATATTATTGACACAGTCCAAATATGCTCGTCCAGTATGGTCAAAAAGATAAGCACCCTCACCCCGCACCATCTTCAGATGTTTCTTGTATGCAAGGCTGAGAGATGGCCCGAGAACAGTTTTGCGATGCTCAATCATTTGATCGATATCTACCGAAGCTGTTTCAACACCCTTTCTTGGGAATCCACATAAACTCCGGACATGATCACCAAGTACGTCCCGGTCAAAAATATTTAGTTTTGCTAGTAAACGAAATGCAGGAGCCTGCGAGATAAAAAGATACTCGTTATCGAGCTCCGTTTTGGCCCTGCGCGATGAAATACAGACACTCATAACAAGCCGCATAGCAACCAAATCAAACAGCAGGTCCGCCTCCAACCTCTGAAGCGGAAACTCTTTATGGTAGGCTGAAATAATTGCCGCCGACACTGCAAAAATATCGTCCTGGTCAAACAACGCGTAGGCTAAAGCCGTCGCTAATTCATTTATCTGGCATGCAAAAACCATGTCCCCAAAATCAATAACTGCTGCAACGGCATCACTATTTTCCGTAACGATAATATTATTATCATTGATGTCATTATGGATTACTGCCGACCTCAGGGACGGAATATATGGCAATGTATATTTCCGGTACCTATCAAAATATGTCTGCACAATCCCGCGGTCATTTTCATCTATAATATCCGGAACGCACGTCTCACAGGAGAGTATATTATCCAAGTTCCACAGAAAGTCAGGACGGTGAGCCGCGGCATGGCCAAACCCCTGTAGCCCCTGTGACAACTTACCTATATAAGTGCCTAGAGAAGAAAAGAGGGTAGTAGTTTTAGGTGTATCACTGAACAGCCCACCTGGCACATAAGTTAAAACACGCACCAGATGAGCAGAAGCCATATCTCCCAGCACAGCCATGTCTTTGCTATCAAGTGCTGGCAGAAGGCGAGGAAGTGTCAAATCAGGTGCAGTTTGCGCCAAGTGAAGAAGTGCCCTATTTTGTAGATCAAGGAAAGCTGGATCCTCGTCGCTATTGGCAATTTTGAACACATACGTTGCAGTATCACTAGTTATGCTAAAATTCTGATCACGGTCGCTGACCAATTCTTTCAGCTCACCTGTGATTCCAAACTTTTCATCAGCAAATGCTAGAACCTCTTGCTGGCCTATAGCTGGCCGTTGTGTTTCAATTGATTTCGTTGACATAAGACTTTTCCAACACTTCCGAACATGAGCACTTCACTCGCACAAAATCTGAAACAGCTTTAGCATAACATTTTCCGTTATCAATGGAGTTTTTGTTATATTTATAACATTTTCGATATTTTCTTGCTATTTCGTAATTTTGTTCCCTTTCTTTTTGAGCCAATTTCGTGAACTATACCTGAATACAAATAGATTAGTGCACCACTAAGGACCTGCCAATGAATGCCCCTATTACAACTGGTTCCCTGTTTGAAATTATTAAGGACAGAACGAGCGCCTTCACGCAGTCGGAAAAAAAAGTCGCACGCGCTATTCTCGCTGATTATCCTGCCGCCGGATTACAAACGGTAGCGGAGTTAGCAAAAGATAGTAATGTCAGTGGACAAACAGTCATCCGGTTTGTTGCAAGCCTTGGCTTCAGTAGTTTTCCTGCATTTCATGCTCGCCTTATTGAAGAGCTCAAAGTACGCAGCGCACCACCTCTTAGCCGGCATGAAGACCATCAGGCGACCCTTGACCGTGATGATATTCTGGGCCAATGCCACAAGAGCCTGTCGCAAAGTTTACAAGAAACATTTGCCCGCCTGCCTGAAGCCGAATTCGAAGAAGCTGTGTCTTTAATATGTGACACTAAACGTCCCTTGCTTTCTACTGGTGGCCGTTCAACGAGTTTACTAGCAAAGTACTTAATCATCCAACTCCAGCAAATGCGCGCAAAAACCAGCTATTTATCTACAGACAGAGTTTCCCGCGCCCACACACTTCTCGAACTGACAAGTAAGTCTATTGTACTAATCTATGATTTCCGCAGGTATAGTGATGCAACACTCAAGTTTGCTGAAGAAGCCCATAAAAAAAATGCACAGATCATCCTGCTCACAGACCCCTACCTTTCACCCATTAGCAAATATGCGCGTGTTGTTTTGCCCGTAACTGTAGATTTTCTGACTCCATTTGACAGCCAAATCTGCGGCATGGCTGTTACGGAAACTCTTGTTGCAGCAGTAACTGAACGTCTTGACCACAACATCGCTGCAAGGATGAAAAACTACGAGCACTATCGAAATATTTTGTGATAAAATATCTGATCTACATGTATTAGGTAGTGGACTGCTAGCAATCACTTGCCAGCAAAACCTTCCGTACCATTCAACGTCACACGGTTTCCATGCGATAACCAATACCAGGTTCCGTAACGATGTAATCTGGGCTAGAAGGGTCTTGCTCTACTTTTCCCGCACTTGGCTAATATATACTCGCAAATACTGTGTATCGTCACCATGTGCAGCACCCCATACTTCATGCAGTATCTGTCTGTGAGTTAACATTTTCCCTCTATACACAAGGAAATAGCGCAGCAAATCATATTCTTTCGGCGTAAAATCAACACGCTTATCATCAATCATAACTTCGTGACGCACCAAATCCATCTTGATGCGACATATGCTGACAGGACATCAATCGCCCCTAATAGTACAGTGGTCTTCATTGAAATCGTGATGGGCAACGGCACAAAACCAAGTGATGGCAATATCTATGATGCACGTACACTTGCCGAAACGATAAGGGCCCGTAGTTAGGCCTTGAAACCACTAACTCAGCTATCCATGGAATTTTATAGCCCGTTTGTTTACTGTGAAAGCAGAGGGCGGGCTATAAGCTTAAACCATGAAACTAATAAAGGGCGTAGATTTTGACTGATCCGGAAAATCAACAGGTTGTCATTGAAGAACCAAAGGTAACAAAACGCTTATCCTCAGCTAATGTACATGATGTTATAATGCATGAGGGTGAGGAAGAACTTAGCCGCGGCTTTTCCGCTCTTTGGTGGTCAGGGCTTGCAGCTGGTCTTTCAATTGGCTTTTCCGTTGTCGCCTCTGCAGCCCTCGCTAAAGCATTCGGGCACGGAGCAGAAATGCATCCCCTTGTTGCCATAGGGTATAGTGCTGGTTTTATTATTGTTATTCTCGCACGGCAGCAGCTCTTTACTGAAAATACCATCACTGCACTTCTACCTGTTATTACAGGCAGATCATGGGTGGGTGTTCGGCATATGTTAAGGCTATGGTCCATTGTTTTCTGCGCCAATATTGTCGGTGCAATTATCTTTGCCTATGCGACCACACAGTCAATAATATTTACCCCCGACTTACAGGACCATATCCAAAAAATTAGCCTTCATGTGTTTGAAAACAATGCTGCTGAGATGTTTGGAAAAGGCATTCCTTCAGGCTGGCTAATCGCGGCACTGGTTTGGGTTCTCCCGACAGTTAAGGCTGGAAAATTCTGGGTGATACTCTTTTTCACCTGGTTAATAGCCCTTGGTGGGTTCACCCATATTATTGCCGGCTCCGTAGAAGCATTTCACTTATTATTCAGGGGCGATATTGATGCTGGCACATTAGTATTTGGATTTATGCTCCCTACTTTAGCTGGAAACATCATTGGCGGAAGTGCCATCTTCAGCTTAATTAGTTATGCTCAAGTTCGAAAAGAAATCGAATAAACATTTTCACCTTACAAAGGACTACCTTGTCAATCATGAAGCTGGTTTCAAGGTAATCCCATCAACAAACTATGGCTTTGGAAGGATGAAAAAGGACTACCTATAAAAGCGACAAGGTTTCACGCCGTTTAAAGAAAGCGAAGCCCAGCATGTATGCCGTAGTCTATCAGAGTGGTTTCGGGATTACTGCGCCTAATCATCAACCCGCTCGGCTATATCTTTGCGATTTCCGTGTTCTCTACGCGCTCATTGCAGGACCTTACCTACGATTACTGATTACAGACTTATTCCGCTTTTATGGCCCAGTTTTCTATATCAAAACAATCACAGAATTGCCTACCAGGCCTTAAGCGGTAATTCTATTATAGCTACAGCCCCTTGCTTAACCTGACGATTTTTTACAGTTAACCGGCCGCCATGGGCTTCAATAATCTGCCTGCACAGAACAAGCCCAATTCCAGAACCTTTTACTTTAGTACTATAGAAGGGAACAAACAAATTGTCAGGATTACTGATACCGCAACCCTCGTCAAAAACCTGTAACTTGAAAAGCACTTCCCCTGCAATACACTCAATCATTATCTCACTATCAGGGTTTGTCTGAGCTTTTGCCTCAATGGCGTTCTTTATTAGATTTATAAGAACCTGCTCAAATTGAACCGCATCAATATATATCAGCCTATCTTCGGTAGATTTTATCTCAATTTTCTGCGCTTCAAATAAATCACATGTTTTCTGCAGCAAATCTTTAATTGATACTTGCTTTTTCTGTGGTGATGGAAGTTTCGCTAACTGCTTATAACTTTCCACGAATTGACTAAGGCCATTCGCCCGTTCCGTTATAATAGAAAGCCCATCCACCAAATTTTGTATGTCATCAGTATGGACAAGGCCATTTTGCACCGACTTTCTAAGAGTTTGCCCAATTGATGCAATAGGCGACAAGGAATTATTAATCTCGTGGCTGATTACCCTGACAAGACTTTGCCAAGCTTTGCGTTCTTCGCTGCGTAAAAGAATTGTCACATCGGATATAAACAGCAATTTATGCTGTTCACCTGATTTCCTAAACTCCTCCACATGAACATTAAAACGACCTTGTTGCTGAGCAAGAGAAAGATCAACAACCTGGTGCTGCCCGCTAGAAAATGACTGAACAAATGCTAGCTGCTGTAAAAAATCCACTTCAGTACCATCTGCCTCAAGCTGAAATAGCTTTCTCGCCGTTGGGTTCAGGAAACTAATTTGATTACTTGGGGTTAATGCAATAATTGCCACGTCAATATGGTCAATTATTGTACGCACCAATAATTGACTTTCACTTGCCTGCCATCGCTGCTCAGCTAGTTGCTCCGCTAAGCCGTTAATTGTCAGGACAAGTTCATCATGCGCACCGCCACTTTCATCAGAAACAGCCCGCAGGCTATATTCACCCTGCGTCATAGCTTCGAGCAAGTTACTCAAACTCCGAAACTGATACTCTGCCCTATGATGAAGGAGGAAACCTGTGAGAGCCACCAATATGCCGCCAAGGAGCGCCGTTAAAATGATCAACCAAATTGAAACATCGGCATAATTCATAGTGAAAAGCAGTAACAGTAACAAAGGGATTGAAGCAGTTAACGACAATTTCGTCAGCTGTGCTTCAAAACGCTGCTTTTTTTTCATCCGGTTTCCACACTACTGAATTGTTCAGTGCCACAACTGATGTTTTAAGTTTTCGCTTTTTGCAATTTACGATAGAAGGCACTTCGGCTCAAGCCAAGTGACTGAGCTGCTCTAACTGCATCACCGTCAAAATGATCCAGCCGCTCTATGATTGCATCTCTTTCAATTTCAGAAAGTGATTGCGTGTTATTTCTAACCCCGGCTTTATCCATAGACTTTAAAAAAACTTGCCCCCCGCCCAAGCCAAAGTCCTTTATTTGAATACTAGACGTTTTGCAGAGTATTTGGGCCCGTTCCATTACATGGCTCAACTCTCTAACATTACCGGGCCAAGCATATGACATTAAAGCTGACTGCGCCCGAGGATCAACTGGAAGTTGGGGCTTACCATATTTTTCCGATGCTCTGCGCAAAAAGGCGTTCGCAAGTGGTATGATATCTTCAACGCGGTTACGCAGAGGAGGAATTTCAATCACAATTGTATTAATACGGTATAGTAAATCCTTACGAAACAAGCCCTCTTCTACGGCTTTTTCCAAATCCGCATTGGTCGCCGCTATCAATCTGACGTCCACTGTCTGAGTACGGCTTGACCCAACTTTCTCGAATTGACTAGTTTCTAATACTCTCAATAATTTTCCTTGTTGCGAATAGGGCGTATTCGCTATTTCATCCAGAAATAATGTTCCTTCATCAGCCAGCTCAAACCGCCCTATCCTTGATGACTTTGCATCAGTGAATGCTCCCTTGACATGACCGAACATTTCACTCTCAAAAAGCGTTTCTGTCACAGCCCCCATATTAACTGCAACGAATGTTTCTTCGCAACGACCGGACTGATTGTGCAAATAGCTTGCGAACATGCTTTTTCCCGTACCATTTTCGCCCGTGAGCAATACGCCAATATCGCTTTTAACTACCTGATTAAGAGTATCAAGAATCCTTTTTGTAGCTGGTGCTTCTGCAATAATATTACTGTCTGGTGATGCTTCTTCACGTAACAAACGGTTATGTACTGAAAGCTTAAGGGACCTCTTCTGGCTATTTGCAAGTTGAATTTGATTTTTGATTATCGCGAGAAGCCGGTCATTCTCCCATGGTTTTTGTATGAAATCGTTCGCACCAAATTTCATGGCCTCAACCGCAACTTCAATTGTGCCCCAGCCCGTCATTACCACAATTGGGACTTGCTCATCCAATTTCCGGATTGCGGCTACAAGCTCTAACCCTTCGTCACCTGATGTGGTATCAAGTGAATAGTTCAAATCCATTAGGATTAAACTGAAATCTTGTTCACGGATTGCTACTAATGCCTGATCGGGAGACCGTGCTGTACAAGCCCAGTATCCTTCGGATTTTATGAGCATAGTCAAAGCCGAGACAATTCCCGTATCATCATCAACAATCAGAATATTCTGCGTCACGCCACATCCTAAAAAAGTTAGCCCCTGACATACAGACAAAGGCTAACAAGTTATTCACACTGTGAGGGTAGGTGAATCTTACAGGGCCGTACATATTATTTTGACTAAAATGCCCTTATTCATATCGAAGTGCTGCGCTCGGCTCCATTTCCAGCGCGCGCCTGGTTGGGAAATATGTCGCGGTCATAACAACACTACCAATGACTGTTATCATCAAAGCCGCAATTCCAAAAAGCTCAGTATTTTCAAGTCCAAACACCTGAGCCATTGCAAATCCCATTGCACTTCCGGCAAGCGCGCCAGGCACACCACCCCATAAAAGCTGCTTGAAGCCAATCATCATAAACTCTCGCTTGATATGCTGTTCCTGAGCACCCAGTGCTTGCTTCACACCTATTTCCTGCGTCCGCTGGGCAATAGTATTTGACATCACACCGTAGATACCACTCGCCGCCAAGACGACAGCTGCACTTGCAAAAATCAGAAAAATAGAACTGATAAACCGCATTGGCCCACCAAAACGCGCCAACTTATCCTCATAGGTTTCAATCCTGTATGCAGGTACATCTGGATTGATAGTCTTAAGCGTCTGGCGGAGTGTCCTTGTAGCAAGTGCACTACCCGCTTTCATCTTCATTGCGATGACCACCTCTTTGTTCGGCGCTTGAGTAAGGGGTCTAAATACAGAGCCTAATTTTTGTTCATCCCCTTGAACAGTATGCTCCACCACACCGATGATCGTCAGCCATTTTGGTGTATCGTCGTCAAATTCAACAATGCGCAACCTCTTCCCAAGAGGAGAAACTGACGGGAAATATTTTGCTGCAAAGCTATCAGTTACAATGACAGATGTTTTATCCAATCCATCATCAACCGAACTAAAATACCTTCCATCTCGAAGTTCGACATCTAGTTTAGACAGTGATCCTGGGGTTACACCGACATAATTTTCCCGAGGATATCCTTGGCCATCTTTTTCATTATACTCTTGGCCTTCAACCGCAATAGTTGGGCGAACTGTCCATGTACTCGGCAACGCGGTTGATATCATTACATCACCCACGCCATCATTGTTTTCCAGCCGCGATTGCAATGTTTGTATAAATTGGGATTGCTTTTGCGGCGTGTCATACACAGCATCTGGCAATAAAACTGATGCTGTTAGAATATTGTCGGTATTGGCGCCGTTATTTTCATGGCTTTCATTATAACTAGCCACGACAACAACACCTGCTGCAATCAAAATTGTCATCGAAACAAAAATTTCACTGATAACCAGTATCCTGTTTAGCCGACCAGCTTTTTTCCCTATCGCACCACGTGTGCCATCTCTCAGTACAGCATTAAAATCCGTGCCTGAATTTTTCCATGCAGGGAAAAGACCTGTCACTAAAATAGTAATGACTATAAAACCCACGACCAGTTTCACTGTGTAAGCATCTACACTAAACGACCACCAGAATGCTTGCCTGCCATAGCTAAAAGCACTGGTTCCCCCACCAGTAATTTCCAGCCCCCAAGCCATAACACACAGGCCAACAATGCCGCCAACCGTGCAAATAATTACACTTTCCCAGAGCATCTGACTGATTAAACGTGACCTTGGAGCACCAAGCGCAACCCGGATTGCTGTTTCTTTCCCTCGCTCTACCGCTCTTGAGAAAAGTAGGTTTCCAACATTAATCGCTGCTAATATCAGAATCAAAATCGCAGTTACTTGCATAGACCGCACTACCGCGATTCCGTCTTCTGCGGATGTCATTTGCAGTGTATCAATATAGGCACCAATTCCGCCGTTCGTTTCAGGGTATTCCTGTTCCAAACGTTGCATGATTACATCAAGCTGCCGATTAAGATCGGCTTTCGCAACACCGTCTTCTATGTGCCCCAGCCCATAATAACTACCGGCTTTTCCCCTCGGGATCTGGGACGAATTTTCGCGCATTGGCAGCCATATTTCTGCTACATCCGGGAAAAAATAACCCTCAGGCATAACGCCAACAACTCTGTGGCTAACACCATTAATACGCATCGTTTGGTCAATGACTGTATCACTACCACCAAACTGATTTTGCCAAACATCATACCCAATAATCACGACATTTTCCGCGCCTGCCTTATTTTCATACTCAGCGAATTCTCGGCCCAAGGTCGGTTTGGTGCGTGTGACATGAAAGAAGTTCGGCTCAATCGACACAGCCTGATAACGCCTGGCACCGTCACGGCCTGCGACATTGATATCGCTCCCTGAAAAAGCACTAAACTCTTTCACACCTTTTAGGTTTGCTCGTATTTCCTCAAAGTCATGTAAACTCAATTGGTTATTTTCTCGTGCTCCCTCAAAAGAGCCACTGATATGGATAAGGGAATTTCCGTCCTTAAACGGCAGGTCCTTAAATAAAGCTGTGTTAAAAAACACTAGGAGATATACACTCAGTCCTATGCCTGTCGCCATGACCAACGTCGTTAAAGCCGTAAAACCGGGTTTTTTGGACAGAAGCCGAATTGCATACTTAAAATCGCTCAAGGTAATCATTGCCATACTCCTAAGCAGACGCCGCTTCTGAAAAGCTACGCGTTTTATCGGAAACCACACGGCCATCGAGCACATCAATTCTACGGTCTGCATTTTCAGCTGACCGGGGATCGTGTGTCACCATACAAATGGTCGCCCCTTCCGAATGCAACTGGTCAAGCAATGCCATCACTGCTTCTGCATTTTTAGAATCTAGATTTCCGGTGGGCTCATCAGCCAGCAATATGGAAGGGTTACCTGCAATAGCCCTTGCAACCGCTACTCGTTGTTGCTGTCCACCCGACAATTGTGCAGGAAAATGCTTTGCTCTATGCGCCATATCAACTTTAGTGAGAGCGTCTTTAACCAATGCTTGCCGCTGTTTCTTATCCAAGTCAGCACGATACGTCAGTGGGAGTTCAACGTTTTCCTCTACGTCCAAATCACTGATGAGATTGAATGACTGAAAAATGAACCCAATTTCTTGATTTCGTATTCTTGCTCGCTCACTCTTTGAAATATCCGAAACATCATGCTTTGATAATTGGTACCGTCCTTCTGTTGCCGTATCCAACAAACCAAGAAGTGACAAAAGCGTAGATTTACCACAGCCCGAAGGCCCGGAAATAGACACATACTCGCCTTTATTAATTGTCAAACTAATATCGCTCAGAGCATGTGTTTCCACGTCTTCCGTGTAAAATATCTTTTTGACATTTTCTAATTTTATTAACGTATCGCTCATATTTTTATCCTCACTTTATTCTAATTTTTTTATACGTCTCAAAGCGTGTCGGGTCGGAGACAATAATCCTGTCACCAAGGCTCAGGCCTTCTTTGATCTGCACCTTATTGACAGACCCTGCCCCCACAGACACCTCCACACGCTCTGCAAATTGACTGTCGTTACTCAATTTGTAAAATGCAGCTCGGCTTTCACTTTGTGCAAAAAGTGGCCTCCCTACAAAAAGGGTGTCTGTGATTTCAGTAATGATAATTTCACCGTCGATGCTCAAATCAGGCCGTGCATCGTCAGGCAAATTCCCAGGGAAAATAACATCCACCTGAACATTGCCATTTACAACAGCTGGATCAATTCGCGACACAACACCTTCCATGATGCTGTTACGTGTATCCACAATGACACTTTGACCTATTGCCACATCACGAATTTGTATTTCTGGCACTTGCAACTCTGCAATTAACGAATCTTTTTGCGCCAATTTCGCAATATTATTGCCCATTAAAATGCGCTGCCCTGGCTCAAGTGGCATATCTAAAACAATGCTATCCATTGTTGCCTTAACCATCAGGTTATCAACTTGCTGCTGAATACGTTCCAACCGTTTTTTAGTCCGGTTGAGGCGAGCTTCTCTTGCATTATTCTGCGCGTGCAGGTTCTCGCGCATCTTCCGCTGTTGTTTTTCAGCAATTTGCCAACGTTGCTTGTAAAGCGCCGTTTCTAACTCTGTTTTTTGATAAGTAATTTGAGGCACTGCCCCGGCGGATTTGATGCTGATCAGCTCACCCTGTGCGATATACTCCAAAGAGCTGCTTTCATAATCCAGCTTGGCATTCAAGACATTTGCTTCTTGCTGTAACAATTCAGATTCTTGGGCCGTTTGCGCGGCTTTCATATCAGCTTCTTCGGCTTCCAATTCCCATTTAATTTCAGCCAGTTGCTGTTCGAGCTGCGGGTTACTCAGTTCAATAATCAGATCTCCGGTTTTTACGTGGTTGCCAGCTTTAACCGCAAGACTAACAACATTTGCCTCGACCTCAGCCGAAAGCCAACGGACTTTATCTGGAACTAATGTCCCCGCCCCCCTAACGGATACAGTGAATTTTCCTCTTTCAACTTGACTGAACACCAATGTTTCCCGGTCAACACCAAAGTCAGCTTGACCTAAAAACCAGAGATATTGTGCGGCTAAAAACACAGGGGCCGCCACAAGGGCAATGATCACATATCGTTTAATCTTCAAAGGATTTTTTTTTGTAACAGCGATATCCATAGTTCTTCCTACACCTGTCGTAACCGGGCACATTTTTGAGCCAATTTTTATAGCTACAAGTATCTATCGCAACTCTCATGCCAATACTAAGTCATTGAAATTTATAAATTTAATTTCTAATCCATGAATAGAATCCCAAAAATGAGAACCAACTTTAGACTTAATCCCATACTTGGGACTCTCATCCTGTATTTAAGGAAACTATATACAATGAACTAAGGTATTCTGCTGAGCCTTAGCCAGAAGAAGCAATAAGGGGAAAATGCTCAAACTCAATTCTTACAGGCATAGCTGGTCCCGCACCCGCCTGCATTTGTCGCATATTTAAAACTCTACCGTTCAATAAAGTATCGGGCCAATTTAAAAAGGGAAAATACGCCGATGAAAACCATTCAAATAGTGATGATGCTTGTCTATGTTTCTCTCTTGATAAATACGACTGTGCCAGTGTTATCAGACCAAGCAGCCCCGCCATTACTCGAATGGGCCACTGTTCTAGAATTCACCCCAGATCCGATAATTATTAAAAGTGCACAGCATCGTACAGCAATAGAGAAATTGGGCTTGCCGTGGAAAGTTATGCACAAAAAAAGTGGCATAACCATGTTGCTTGTCCCGCCGGGAAAATACAAACGCGGTGAGCTTGCCGTAATCCCGGAAGAGCGCATAGGCATTCCAGACCATCAATTGGCTCCGTCCTTACCTGCACATTATGTACAGATATCAAACCCCTTTTATCTTGGCCAAACTGAGGTAACGATCGCACAGTGGGCAGACTTTTCAGTTAAAAGTGGCTACAAAACAGCGGCGGAGAAACCTGACAGCCTTGGTGGCAGTACTATTACACCCGATAGCACTTGGCGCCGCGACAAAGCCTCGACATGGAAACATCCATCACCTGGACTTGGCAAGCTGATCCCCGCACCAACACAAGATGACCCTGTAGCTCAAATTAGCCCAGCCGATGCAGATGCTTTTACTAACTACTACGACCTTGCCTTGCCCACCGAAGCCGAGTGGGAATATGCTGCGCGTGCTGGCACAAACAGCAAATATTGGTGGGGCAACAATATACCTATCACATCCATAGGCGAATTTAATGTGGTTGACCAAACCGCAAAACCACACTTTTCTTGGCGATATTATCCTTTTGACGATGGCTATATCACTGTGGCCCCCACCAACCGAAAAACCCAAGCTAATCCTTGGGGTTTTGTAGATATTCTGGGGAATCTTGCAGAATGGATGGCCAACCAATATACGCCTGACCACTATGTTGTTGCAAACACTCAAGCCCTTGCTACGCCCGCCTTTGACATGATGGCCAGCGGAGAGGCTCGCTCTTATAGGGGGGGATGTTGGGACAGTTCGCCCGGTCAGGCAACCGTTTATGTCAGAGGTGGATACGACCGCCAAACCGATGTGATTGGATTTCGTGTACTAAAGGCTATTTACAAATAACCGGGTTATAGTCCCCATGACACCGTTTTACTTCGCACACTCAAAACGTGGATTAGAGCTTAAAACCACGAAAGCTCTAATCCATTAGATTTTTCTACTTTACTCTTCAGAAGTATCGAAGGAAATGCCTTGAGCGAGGGGG
>CAXBKT010000090.1:0-14874 GCA_963976155.1 uncultured Kordiimonadaceae bacterium
AGATCGTTCCCTGAAAAATCGAGACAGGACAAAATTTTCTCTTTCAAGTCATCAACTTGGGCCTGCATATGGGCGGCGTTTGCCTCAAATGCATCAGTTCCAACAATAGCGCTGGATTGAAGCACAGTCATGAATGGTTTCTCCTGACAAGGTGGCGTCCACTTCCCATGAACGCGGCATAGCGGTGAAGCTTGGCTGGCATTTTACAGTTTCACATGGTATCGGTAAAATTGAAGATGAAAATGGAATTGATAGACGCTGCCTATGATGGACCTATATTTATTACGCTATTTCTTGGCTGTTGTTGAAACGGGCAGTTTTACGCGGGCAGCTGATAAAGTGTTTGTGACGCAGCCGACGTTATCTGCGGGCATTAAGAAGCTTGAAAGCCAAGTTGGGCAGGCACTTTTTGAACGAACAAATAGACGTGTTTTTCTAACAGATGCAGGAACGCGCTTTTTGCCGAGAGCTAAAGCCATTCTTCATGAATGTAATTTGGCGGTGCAGTCTTTCAAAGAAGCTGTTAGTACGCCGGTACTCAGAATCGGGGTGTTAACGACGTTATCAACCCGTGAGATTGGGTGTTTGATTGCAGGTTTTCGGGATGCAGCGCCGCAGACAACTATTGAAATGGTGGATGGTACAGAGCAGGAGTTGCATAACCGCCTAGACGATCGAAGTCTTGATTATGCTTTGTCGCTATACAGGGGGCAGGATGCCGAGAAAGCTATTCCTTTGAAAAAGGAACGCTATGTCTTCATTTTACCAGAGAACCACCCCTTGACTCTTCGAAAAGAGCTTTCAGCCGAAGACTTGGGTGAGGAATATATGATTGTCCGCAGTCGGTGCGAAGTTTTGAGCGAGACAAGCCGTTATTTTACTGACAGAAATGTAAGGCCGCGCCTTGTGTACCGTACGCCCAATGATAGCAGAGCTATTGAGATGGTTGCTGCAGGAATTGGTGGTACTGTGGTACCTGAGAGCTTGGTTGAGGGTAAAGTAGGTAAAGTCAACCTTAAGGGTTTTGACTATGAACGGCAACTTGCACTCTTTAGGCCGTGTTATGAAATGACCGAAGCATCTGCTGCGCTGGGTAAAATTTTTCAGGATCACGTTAGTAAGGCTTGGAAATTAAGCTAAAGTTTAATAGTTTCACGCAGTTGTGACTGCGGAGCGGCGATAAAGCCTTTAAACCAATTCTATAAAAAGACAGGATCAACTCAATACTGGGCAATGACAAGCTATCAATAAGCTTGGGGCAAACAAATAATAAGTAAGGGACCGTAGCGTGAAATCTGGTGGGTTCATTTTAGGTGGTATGTTTTTGGTGCTTGCAGGCGCTGCAGCTTGGTTGTTGTTAACAGAACCAGAAGCCGACCGCGGGCGTAGTGGCGCTAGGTCTGTTTTTGTCGTGAGTCAAGAAGCTGAGCAAAGAGAGTTTTCTGATATTATTGAGGCTCTGGGTACGGCTAAAGCGCGTGAATCAGTAGTTCTTGTTTCTCCAGTATCGGAAGCAGTAACTTCCGTGCGCTTCGAGGACGGTCAAATTGTCAGAAAAGGGGACCTGCTGCTTGAACTTGAGAATAAGGAAGAAACAGCTCAGTTCCAAGAAGCAGAAGCTAATCTCAAGGAAGCAGCAAAGCAGTTTAGTCGAGTTCAAAATCTTGTCGAAAATGGTAACGCTTCAAACGCGAGCTTGGATGCAGAGCGCAGACAAGTTGAAGAAGCTCGTTTTCGTCTGGCTGCCGCACAAGCCAGATTGTCTGACAGGCTTATCACAGCTCCTTTCGATGGGGTGCTCGGTCTTCGGCAAGTCAGTGAGGGGTCATTCCTTTCTACTAATACCGCTATAACCACAATCGACGCGATAGACCTCATTAGGCTCGACTTTTTTGTACCTGAGCGCTTCATCGCAACGCTAGCGACTGGACAAGAAGTTGAAGCAACTGTGGAGGCTTACCCGGGGCGCGTTTTCAAAGGGCGCGTTAAAACCGTTGATAGCCGTGTAGACCCAGTTACGCGTTCAGTACTTATTCGTGCAGAGATAGCGAATGAGGATCATGCTCTGCGCCCGGGCTTGTTGATGACTGTTGATGTCATCAGCAGTAGCCGACAGGCTGTTTCAGTGCCGGAAGAGTCAGTTATCCCGACTGCGGGTAAGAATTATGTTTTTGTTATTAAGGGTGATGAAGCTGAACGCCGCGAAGTGAAGCTTGGCCTTCGGCGCCCTGGTTATGTTGAGGTAATTGAAGGCGTTGCCGCGGGCGAACGCGTTGTTGTGCAAGGTGCGTTTCGCTTAGGAAACCCAGGCACTAAGGTGCAAGAAACCGCTCCGTTCAATAAAGGGGCAAAAAGCTAATGATTATCTCAGATATTTCAGTTAAACGTCCGGTTTTTGCAACGGTTTTGAGTTTGCTACTTGTTGCTTTTGGGCTGCTTTCCTTTGGGGATTTACCCGTCCGAGAACTTCCTGACGTTGACCCTCCGGTTGTGAATGTTTCCACACGGTATCCCGGGGCAAATGCTGCAGTTGTTGAAACTCGTGTAACCCAAATTGTGGAAAGCGCAATTGCAGGTGTGTCTGGCATTAAAACGATCGACTCTAGTAGTCGGGACGGCAGCTCGCGCATCACTATTGAGTTTACACTAGAGCGGGATATTGATGCGGCTGCCAATGATGTACGCGACCGCGTTAGCCGTATTCTTAATAATCTGCCCGAAGAAGTTGACCCCCCAGAGGTTTCAAAAGTAGACGGCGACACGCGCCCCATTCTTTGGTTCAACCTAACTAGTCCAGTTATGGATATTTTGCAGCTCACGGATTATGCTGAGCGAAATATCATTGACAGATTATCCGTGGTCGACGGCGTTGCCAGTATTCGCATGGGTGGTGGTCGTCGTTACGCGCTACGTATTCATTTGGACCGTCAAGCGATGGCGGCACGAAAGGTAACAGTTGTTGATGTTGAAGCTGCTTTGCGCCGCGAGAATGTGGAATTGCCAGCCGGTAAGGTTGAGTCCGTTAACCGCGACACTATTGTTCGGTTAAACCGCGAGTATGCGAAGCCGGAAGACTTTAAAACAATCGTGCTACGTGAGGATGGAGAAGGCGAATTTATTCGTATTGGTGACATTGCCTCTGTTGAGCTTGGACCTGAGCGCACCAAAGGTGAGCTGCGCCGAAACGGTGTAACCATGCTTGGCCTTGGTATTGTGAAACAGTCTAAAGGTAATACGCTTGAAGTAGCGAATGCAGTAAAGGCCGAAGTAGCCAAAATTAATGCAACGCTACCAGAAAGCATGGAACTGCAGAATTCATCTGACAGGTCTATCTTCATTTCAGCAGCGATTGATGAGGTATACCGCACACTTGGCATTGCAATGGGGCTTGTCGTGTTGGTGCTGTATCTATTTTTGGGCAACATAAAGACAGTATTGGTACCGGCGACAGTCGTACCCGTTTGTATTATTGCAACTTTTTGGGTGTTATCGCTTACAGGTGTAAGCCTAAATCTTATTACCTTACTCGGGCTTGTTATGGCCATTGGCCTTGTGGTTGATGACGCGATTGTTGTGCTTGAAAACATCTATCGTCGAGTGGAAGAGGGCGAGCCAGGTTTAGTGGCCGCCCAGCGCGGTGCCAAGCAGGTTGGTTTTGCAGTTGTTGCAACGACACTTGTACTTGTTGGTGTGTTTGTGCCGGTGATGTTCTTGCCGGGCAATATTGGCAAGCTGTTTGGTGAACTGGCAATCACCATGTCAGCAGCGGTTATTATCTCTAGCTTTGTGGCGCTTACACTGTGCCCTATGCTTTGCTCGAAATTGGTGCGTCGCCGGAATAAAAAACCAGCATTTGCAAAAGCTCTTGATCGGGGTTTTACACGTATTCAAAAAGGGTATTGCCGTCTATTGGAAGCTTGTCTTGCTCGTAAAGGTATCGTTGTTGCTAGCTTCCTAACGTGTTTTGCCTTGATCATAGGGGTTGGTCAGCGGGTTCCGTCTGAGCTTGCACCAATTGAAGACCGAGGGTCTCTGTTCATGGGTATCACTGCGCCCCAAGGAGCCAGTTTTGATTATATGGTTGAGCAGGTAGACCGTATTGAAGAACAAGTAATGCCTTATAATGAACAAGGCATTCTTGACCGTTTTCTTGTAGGTCTTGGTACTGGTTTTGGAGGGGATGGCTTTGGTCTCGTCGGTCTTGTGCCATGGGATCAGCGGGATGTTACGACAGGTGATATCGCGAATGAACTACGCCCTAAGCTTGCGGCGCACGTGCCCGGGGCCCGTGTGTTTGTATTTGAATCATCAGGACTGCGCGGCGGCGGCGGCCGTGAATTTCAGTTTGTAATTGGTGGCAACACTTACGAAGAATTAGGACAATATCAGCAAGTTATCATGGCTGAGATCAATAAGTATGAAGGTCTAGTCGCGCCGGACGTCGATTACCGAGAAACACAACCACAGTTTAAAGTAAGCATTGATACGGCGCGGGCCGCCGACCTCGGCGTTTCTGTGCAGTCAATCGGCCGGACGCTTGAGGCAATGATGGGAGGCCGCAAGGTTACAACCTTCATTGATGCTGGTGAAGAATATGACGTTGTTATTCAGGCACGGGAGCTTGACCGCCGTCAGCCGATGGATATGGAAAATATCCATGTGGCGTCGTTCCGTACGGGTGAACTGATCCCACTATCAAACCTTGTGAAAGTTGACGAGGTTGCGGGCGTACCGTCGCTTAACCGGTTTAACCGGATGCGAGCGATTACTATTTCTGCAAGTGTAGCAAAGGGTTATACGCTCGGCGAAGTAACCGCACATGTAGAAAATCTTGTGCGGGAAGTACTGCCGAATGTTACCAGCATTGACTATAAAGGGGCTACGCGAGATTTCATGGAAGCGGGTAACGACATTTACTTTGTTTTCGCGCTCGCGATCGTTGTGGTGTTCCTTATTCTTGCTGCGCAGTTTGAAAGCTTCATTCACCCCTTCATTATCATGCTGACGGTACCGCTTGCGGTTCTTGGTGGTTTGCTTGGGCTATATTGGGCTGGTAGCACGCTCAACATTTATAGCCAGCTTGGGCTTATTATGCTGGTGGGGCTTGCGGCTAAAAACGGTATTTTGATTGTAGAGTTTGCCAACCAGTTGCGAGACGAGGGCAAAACGGTGCGTGATGCATTGATGGAAGCTTCTAGCACACGTCTGCGCCCTATCATGATGACGGGGCTGTCGACTGCAATGGGTGCGGTGCCGTTGATGATGGCAACTGGTGCAGGGTCTGCCAGCCGCCAGACGATTGGTGTGACGGTATTTGCTGGTGTGATTGTGGCAACGGCCTTCACGCTGTTTATCGTACCAGTGTTCTATGACTGGTTAGCGAAATACACTAAGTCACCCAACTATCTGGCAAATGAGTTAGAGAAGTTTGAGGATAGCGAGCGTAAAGGTATTCCGGCTGAGTAATTATATGTCATTCGCCGACTTGATCGGCGAATCCATATAGAATGAAAAAGCTAGACTCACCGACCAAGTCGGTGGGGGGACGACTACAGTAAATCTAAACCGTTTTCGCGTAATCAACCTCGAAGCCTGCTGCTTCTAGTGCATTCACTAGGCGCTGGGCGTGCTCTTGATCTTTGGCTTCAATCACCAATTCCATTTCGGTTTGCTTGAGGGATATGGCCCCAAACTCACGGTGGTGGCGCATTTCAATCACGTTGGCACCCACTTCAGCAACTACTTCAGTTACTTTTGCAAGTGCGCCGGGTTGATCCATCATGGTGATACGGAGGCGTGCGAGGCGGCCGTCACGGGCCATGCCGCGCATGATAGCAGAGGCAAGCATGCGGCTGTCGATATTGCCACCCGACAGGATAATGCCAACTTTATGGCCCCTAAATTTTTCCGGGTGCTGCATGAGTGCACCGAAACTGATGGCACCAGCGCCTTCAACAATAACCTTCTCGATTTCCATGATGGTGACGATTGCGGCTTCGATTTTGCGTTCAGAAACCGTAACAATCTCATCAACTAGCTTTTTAACCACATGGCGGGTTTTTTCGCCGGGGTTATTAACGGCAATGCCTTCGGCGATACTGATATTGTCACCAGCTAATGATGTGCCATCAATGGTTTCTTTCATCGCAGGGAAGGCTTCGGTTTGCACACCTACGATACGGATATTCGGGTTGATATGTTTTGCAATTGTCGCAACACCCGAGATAAGGCCGCCACCGCCGATTGGCACAACAAGTGTGTCCAGGTCAGGGATATCCTCAAGCATTTCAAGGCCAACAGTGCCTTGGCCCGCCATAACGAGTGGGTCATCAAACGGATGGATGAAAGTTAAATTCTCTGCGTCAGCGAGCTCGTAGGCATGGCGTGTAGCTGCCTCAAAGTCAGCGCCCCTAAGGACAACACGCGCGCCTAGCTCTTCAGTACGTTTCACTTTATTGAACGGTGTGCCTTCTGGCATTACGATTGTGGCAGGAATGTTGAGGCGGCCCGCGTGATAACTGATACCTTGCGCGTGATTGCCCGCAGAGGCCGCGATAACGCCTTTTGTGCCTTCGGGGAGATCGAGCAGGCGGTTAAGTGCGCCGCGTTCCTTATAGGCTGCAGTGAACTGGAAGATTTCAAATTTCAGGTGAACGTCCGCGCCGGTAATACTGGATAATGTGCGCGAATGATTTGTTGGTGTGCGAATAACTGCACCTTTAATGCGAACGGCTGCATCCATTACATCTTGTGCGGTAATGGGTAATAATTGTTCGCTCATAGTCTAAATCCTGAAATATTATATCACAAATAACTTTTGGCTCTTCTGCCATAGTCTTTCAGGATAGTCCATATCTAGCTACTGCATTGCCCTATTTTTTTTATTGCTTGCTGCATTTGGTAATAAGAGCATCTATGGCCGCCAGACACTCAGGCTCTGTCATCATCGGTACGTGGCCTTTGTCAGGCACAGTAACGGGCGTTAGGTCAGGGTGGCGCTTGGCCATTTGTGCGAGTGTTTCTGCCGAAAGTATATCTGAGAGAGCACCCCGCAGCGCTATGACGGGTATGCCATAGAGTGCTGAGAATATGCCCCATAGGTCTGGTGCGGACTGGTCTTTGGTGTTTTCAAAATTTTGGCTAATGGCCGGGTCGTAGCCAACGACGGGTTTTCCGTCCACGTCAGTGTATAGTTTGTGTGTGAAAGCATCCCAGTCTTCTTCGATGAATTTTGGATACACACCAGTGTTTGCATGTTTGACGCTCTCAATTGCTTCCCCCCAATTTTGGGGCGGTGTGCCTTTTCCAACATAGCTTGTAATACGAGTAATGCCGACAGGGTCTACAACGGGACCAATGTCATTAATAATAGCACCAATGAGTGTGCCGGGATGTAGGGCGCCCATCATGATTGTCATCAGGCCACCCAGAGAAGTCCCAAACGCAATGACTTTATCAACATCAAGATGCGTTAGCAGCGCCATCATGTCACTGACATAAACGTCTGGCCGGTAGCGACTTGGGTCTGGGTCCCAGTCTGATAAACCGCGGCCGCGCTGTTCCACGCAAATTACACGGCAACTGCCGGCTAAATGTGCAGCAATATCTGCGAAATCTTTCGAGTTACGTGTTAGGCCGGGCATGCACAGGACTATTGGTGCACCGTTTGGCGCATCATTATAGTCGCGGTAGTATTGGTTCAGACCATCTGGATTAGTGAAGTAAGCGCTGGTGTATTCAGTCAAACTCAACATCCTTGTAGATTTTGCGTAGATCTTTTTTAAGGATCTTTCCATTCGGGTTGCGGGGTAAGCTATCAATTACGGTAGCACCAGCAATGCGCTGTTGTTTACCCAGTTTTTGATTAGCCCAGTTTTTTATGTCCTCCACACTTAAATTTGCACCACTTTCCAATACAATAGCCGCAAATGGGGTTTCGCCCCAGGTGGAACTTGTTGCGCCGATTACAGCAGCTTCGTTAATTGCAGGATGGGATACTAATACCGCTTCAATGTCTTGAGGGTAGATGTTTTGTCCGCCTGACAGGATCATGTCTTTTTTTCGGTCAACAATATAAAGATAACCCTCAGTGTCGAGTTGCCCGATATCACCGGTACGTAGCCAGTTTTTACCCTCTGTGTCTGTCCATGTTGCTTCTGTTGTTGCCGTTGGTCTATCTAGGTAACCCGGCATAATAATGCGCCCGCAGGCTACTATCTCACCAGCTATACCCGCTTCCACCTCGAAACCGTTATCGTCAATAATTTTAATATCCGTGCCAATAAGAGGCTTCCCGGCAGAGGCCATACGGCCTTGAGCTTCTTCGGGCTCTAGTGTTGTAATCACGCCCTCTGTTAGCCCGAACAGTTCAATCACTACAGGGCCAAGGCGGTCAAACAGCTTTTCTCGTAAATCAGCATGAAGCGGCGAGCCACAGCTCATTACTGCTTTAAGGGATGATAAATCATATTGCTCGTGGTTTGGGTCTTCTAACAAGCGTTGGTACTGAATAGGTACCATCGACATGTTGGTGATCCGCTCTGCTTCGATCGTCTCAAGGGCATGCTTCGTGTCGAATGCCTCATGTATAACGAGTGTGCCGCCTGCCAATAGGGTGGCGAGGAAACCAACCCAACTGATATTGGAGTATAGTCCGATGGTGAACAGCGTTCGTGCACTGCCATCGTACCTAAGCGCAATTGATAAGTCATAAGCCCAATCACGGCGGCCTTGGTGAGTATGTAAAATGCCCTTAGGTGTGCCAGTAGTGCCAGAACTATAAATAACATTCAGTGGCGCATCAGGCGAGATTGTGACGATTGGCTTCGTTGTAGCATGGCTGTTTTTAAAAGCTTCGAAATCATCACTCACTTTGCCCTCCGCTTTCAATATTGCAAGTTTGAAAGCACAGGTGTCATAGTTTGTCAGTCTGTCAGCTTGGTCTGCTGTTGCAATGATAGTGGTGACACCTGCATCATCTAACATAGCGGCCAGTGCCTCATCACTAACTGATAAGTTAATGGGCACGCTTGCTGCTCCTGATTTCATAATACCGATGATGGCCTCAACCATTTGCCGGCCATTTGTCATCAGGACACCAACCATGTCACCTTTGCTAATACCGTGGCTTATTAACCCGTTGGCTATCTGGTTGGTTGATTTGTTAAAGTTATGCCAACTAATGCACTCCTTACCAAAGATGAGCGCTTTTTTGTCAGCTTTCCACTTGCCGTGTAGAGCTAGTATTTCAGGAAGAAGAGGGGCTGATGTATCAAAGAATGTCACTGACTGATCCTGTAGTAGTGGTCTAGTTTGGATGTACTTCTATCGTCGGATGGAAAGGGTGAGGGACCCACGGGTTGAAAGGTCCCTCAAGTTTCCAGCATAGAGTTAGAAGTTGTAAGTGAAGCTTGCTGTAACAGTCAGCGGCGGCCCATAGAACGTTGTAATATTGTTTTCTAAGCCAAGCGTTGGGAAGTTGTATCCCGCTGTTTTGTAACGCGTATCAAACAGGTTTTTACCGTGCACACCAAAGGACCAAGCGTTGTCCTCTGCTACATAAACAACGCTAGCATTTGCAATGTCATATGCTTCCTGATCGATTTCAGGTACAGGCGTTTCAAACTGGACGATTGAACTTTTATGAGACCAGTTACCATTAAAGTTAAGAGTACCGTTGCCTAGCTCCATTGCATAAGAAAGGCCTACATAGGACATGAACTCAGGTGTATTTTGTACTTCACGCTGATCAGCAATATTTGCACCATTCAGAAGCCACTCTTTGATGTCAGCATCCAGAATATTTAGGGATGTCTGCAGGGTCAATGCTTCGCTGAGAAGGAACTCTCCTTCAAATTCGATGCCTTTAATCTCAGCTTTACCAGCATTTGTTACAGTACCAACAAATCCGTCATTCACGCCGTCCCCGTCAGTATCAATCGGAAGGGACCCGGGAATTTGCATGTCTTTATATTCGCTATAGAATACCGCAATATTCGTACGCGCACGTCCATCCCACCATGTTGCTTTGAGGCCAGCCTCGTAACTATCAAGCGTTTCAGCGTCGAAACCGTTTTCAACTTCAGGCGATGTAATGTTGGCACCGCGTGGGTCAAAGCTGCCAGCTTTAAAACCACGGCTGAACCCTGCGTACACTTTGGCATCATCAGAAAGGTCATAGTCCAGTGTAAGGCGCGGTGAGAAATCTTTGAATGTACGTTCTGATTCAAAGTCACTTGAGGCTGAAAGGAAAACAGCGGCATCATTACCGAAGAAAGGAGAGCCTTGCCCAAGGTAAGTGCCGCGGAATATATCTGCTGTACGTTTGTCGTGCGTATAGCGGCCGCCTACTGATACTGAGAACTTTTCAGTTACATCATAAGTAAGGTCCGCAAACAGTGACCACGCTTTTGTGTCAACTTCACCGCCGGTAAATGCAACTAATTCAGAGCCAAAAGCTGATCGACCCAATTGCCCAAGTACAACATCAAAGTCATTGGAAGCGGACGCATTCAGATAGTAGAAACCGAATACGCCGTTTAGTTTTTCGCTGTTATACTGGAGCTGGAATTCCTGACTAAATTGATCGTTTTCATACTTTACAGGTGCGTCGAAATCATCAATGGGCAGGCTGTCAAAATCAATTACAGATTCAGTGTAATCTTCACGGTAGGCGGTAATGGACTTAAGCGTTATTGTATCACTTGCTTGCCATTCTATTGAGCCATGAATACCTTTTGAAGTTACTTCGTTATTACCATTAATACCGCCAGTTGAAGCATTTTGTGTTGCGCCGGCTTCGGTATCATATTTATCAACGAGTACAGCATTGCCGCTAACAGCAGCTCTATTGACCCGGTGGCCTGCAACAGCGTTTGAATCGTCATTTGTATAATCAGCAGCTACACGGATAAAGACGTTATCGCTAGGAAGAAACTCCAAGCTAAGGCGTGTTGCCATAATCTTTTTATTATAATGCTCTTCACCGGTAGTAAGGTTTTCACCGAAACCATCGCGGTTGAGGGAAGCAACTGTTCCGCCAATTCTAACTTTGTCGCCAAGTGGCGTAGATACTTTGGCAACGGCATCGATTTGGTTATAGGACCCATAAGAGAGCTTTAGGCTACCGGCAGGTTCGTCGGCCAAACGCTTGGTTACATATTTGATTGCACCACCTACGGCGTTTCTGCCATATAACGTGCCTTGAGGGCCACGGAGTATTTCAATGCGCTCAACGTCATAGATATCAAGAAGTGCGCCTTGCGGGCGAGCGAGATAAACATCGTCCATGTAAAGTGCAACGCCTTGCTCAAACCCTGCAAGAGGGTCCTGTTGGCCGACGCCTCTTATAAAAGCTGTTAGCGTTGAGTTTGTCGCGCGAGATGGCTCTAAAGTCACGCTAGGCGCAATTTGGGCAATATCTGTGATGTCCGCAGCTCCGCGTAGAGCGAGGGTTTCAGCGGAGAAGGCTGTTACCGCAATTGGTACGTCCTGTAGTGATTCACTACGGCGACGCGCGGTAACCTGAATTTCTTCTAGTGAAAGCACTTCACTATCACTTTGCGCAACAGCGCTTGATGTAACAAATGGCATAGCAGCTAGGCTGCTTGTAGTCAGTAGAGCCGCGAGGGCAGTTTTTGTTATGGTCATTATATTCCTCCCCAGGAACGCATTTATATCATTCAACGTGAGAGTAAGTAAATTCAACAATCGTTGAAATGTCAAACTTAAAATTCAACGATCATTGAAATTTTATCGTGTATGTATGGCCAAGTTGCTGATAAATCTTATAGAGAACAGCATCTTGTTGGAGGTTTTTGTTTCCTAAAAAAACTGAGAATACTCGCCCGCGCCGTAAAGATCGCATCTTAGATATAGCTGAATCTCTTTTTGCTAAACATGCATTTGACGGCGTTTCCATGCGTATGGTTGCAGATGGTGCTGAAGTGGATTTGGCTCTTGCTAGCTATCACTTTGGCAATAAGCGCGGTTTATTTGACGCAGTTTTACTGCGCCGCGCTGAAGTGTTGAATACGCTACGGCAAGAAGCTTTGGAAAAATGTCAGGCAGAAGCTGATGAGAATGGTCCGAGCGTGGACGCTATTATTGATGCTTTCTTGTACCCGCTTTTAGGGACGGGACTGCAAGAGGATGAGGGTTGGCTGCATTATTTTGAACTGGTTGCCCAAGTGAACAGTTCGTCCGAATGGGGCGGTCAGTTGATGACGAAATATTTTGATCCTTTGGTGCGACAGTTTATGGCTGCGTTAAAAAAAGCACTACCCAATGCGGATGAAGCCAATCTTTATTGGTGCTACCATTTTTTGTCAGGCGCGCTGACGCTTACTTTTGCGCATACGGGGCGGATTGATCAGCTGTCAGATGGAGCAGCGCGGTCAGAAGATATGCGCGGCGCATATGAACGCATGGTACCATTCGTGACGGCGGGATTTAAAGCGCTTTGTGGGTCAAAATAAAGAATAACGCCTAAATTTGTTGAACTAATATTTAGATAATAATGTCTCTACTGACAGGCATTGGGGGATGAATGATGAAAAGCCTAATAACTGCGGCTATGATGGTTGCAACTACTACTGTTTGTGCAGAAGATTTGACGATAGAGCGTCTTGTGGCGAGCCCTTCTTTGAGTGGGCCTAGTGTGCAAGGCCTGAAAATGTCACCGGATGGCAAGCGCATAACTTTCCTGCAGGGAAAGGAAAGCCGAAGTTCACAACTTGATCTTTGGCAATATAATATCGAATCGGGCGAATCAGTTTTACTTGTTGATTCGAATTTATTTATGGAAGGCGAGGAAGAAACTCTTTCCGAGGAGGAGAAGGCGCGCCGTGAACGCAATAGAGCATTAACGGGCAAGTCAGGAATTCTAAGCTATTTCTGGAGCGATGATAGTAAAAGTTTGCTGTTTCCTATCGGCGGCGATGTTTATGTAATGCCTTTGGAAGGTGAGCCAAAACAGCTTACAAACTCTCCTGAATATGAAACTGACATTAAGTTTAGCCCACAAAGTCGCTATGTTTCTTTTATTCGGAACCGCGAACTTTTTGCTGTTGAAATTGCTTCTGGAAAAGAAACGCAGTTAACCAACGGTGCCACGGAAACAATAGCTAATGGTATGGCTGAGTTCGTTGTGCAAGAGGAGCTAAGCCGTAGCACAGGCTATTGGTGGTCACCTGATGAAAGAAAAGTGGCATTTGAACAATTTGATGAATCCGAAGTTCTTGTAAAGGACCGTTACGAAATTCAACCAGATGGCAGTGTTATATCACACCAGCAGCGATATCCCGCAGCAGGCACAGCCAATGTGGAAGTTAGGCTCGGCATACTCAACGTGATGGATAGGCATGTTAGTTGGGTTGATCTTGGTGATGACAAAGATATTTACCTTGCTCGTGTTGGTTGGTCAGACAATGCCAAAAGCCTTATTTATCAGACATTAAACCGTACGCAGACACAGTCAGATGTGGTGGAGGTTAACCCTGAAACTGGTGAAGAGAAAAGCCGCCGAGTTGAAACCAGCAAAATATGGGTGAACGTACCATCAGTTCAAAGTAGCATGCGTATTCTTGGTGATGCTGTAGGCACAAAGCTTTATACCAGCGAAGCTACAGGGTATCGCCATATTTACCGCGAAGAAACTACAGGTGAGGCTGAGGCAGTTACAGGTGGAGACTGGGTTGTCAGTAACATTGAGCGCATCGATGAAAAAAACCGCATAATTTATTTTACTGGGCATAAGGATGGCCCAACAGAACGGCACCTTTATGCTGTTTCTTTTGACGGCGGAAAAATAACAAAAATTACACAAGAAAGTGGTTGGCATAGCGTGACTGTAGGCGATGGTGTGTTCATCGATCATTTTTCAAGCCCATCACAGCCACCACAGATTATGGTGCGGGACCTAGACGATGGTAGTACAAAGTTTGCTATTGTTGAGAATGGTCTAGGAGAGTCTCATCCCTATGCGCCTTATACGGCGACAAGTGCACACCATGAGTTTGGAACAGTGAAGGCAACGGATGGGACCGACCTTCATTATAGGCTGATTTTGCCTCCTAAAATGGAAATGGGTAAACGTTACCCAGCAATTATGGCGCCGTATGGCGGCCCTCACGGACAGAGTGTCCGCCAAAGTTGGGACTTAGGGTTTAATGAAATTCTGGCTAGAAATGGCTATGTAGTGATGGTGCTTGATAACCGGGGCATGTGGAATAGAGGCCTAAAGTTTGAAGGGCACATAAAAAATGCGATGGGGACTGTAGAGATTGAGGATCAGGTCTCGGGCGCACAGTATTTGAAAAGCCTTGAGTATGTTGACCCGGGTAAGATTGGTATTTGGGGGTGGTCTTATGGCGGTTACATGACATTGATGGGATTATTTAAGGAGCCTGACCTGTTTAAAGCTGGGGCATCTGTCGCTCCCGTTACCGATTGGCGCCTATATGATACAGCTTATACAGAGCGTTATCTGGGGCACCCCGATGCGGAGGGAGATGTTTATGAAAACTCATCTGTTTTTAAATATGTTGATGGTTTCAGCGGCAAATTACTCCTGGTACACGGCATGGCTGACGATAATGTGTTTTTTGATAATTCTGTGAAATTAATGTCAGTACTGCAGAATTCGGGGAAGCCATTTGAATTGATGACATACCCCGGCAAGAAACATGGAATCAGGGGAAGCGCAACGCGTGCACATCTGTATCAGCAGATATTGTCTTTCTTCGATCGCAACTTGAAATAGCATCTTAATTTGATGGATTAATGAAGGGACGTTTAGCAGCTTTGTAACGCGTCCCTTCATTTATTTAAGCTGCAATATCTTGTTGATCATCGCCAAGGATGCCTTCTAGTATT
>CAXBKT010000091.1:0-14609 GCA_963976155.1 uncultured Kordiimonadaceae bacterium
TGATATCGTTCTGATCGTAAAGAGGTTTCCACATTATGATTTCAACCTTATGGGAGAGCGCGCCGCTCGGCTTTTAATTAGGACCGTGCGCGGTGACTATAAACCCGTATTGGTTTCTCGTCGGCCTAACATTGCTTTTGCGACCGTCTATGGTGGTACGCACCAAGGTGTGCCGCGTGACATGATGGAGCGGGCTAGACGCTGGGAAAATAGACGCCTTGATACATATGTATCAGTTGCTATGGGGTTTCCGTATGCGGATGTGCCTGATGTGGGCATGAGCATTTTTGTGCATACAAATGGTGATGAGGCTCTCGCCAATAAAATTGCTGATGATATGAACAATTATATCCAATCAAGGCGGGAGAGTTTTGAGTATGATTTGCCCAAGCTATCAGAGGGGGTTCTTGAGGGGCTGTCATATTTGGATAAGGGTGAGAAACCTATCGTGCTTGCTAACCTCTCGGATAGGCTAGGGGATGCTACTCATATAATGAACGAGTTAATTACCCATAAACGCTCTAACTTTGTTGTTGCAACTATTTCAGATGAGCGAGCAATAGAGAATTTAAAACGCAATCATCAGAAGGGTGATTCTGTAACTGTTACGCTTGGCGGACATACATCAGACCTTGCGGGTATGCCGACAACAATTGAGGCTCAGATAACTTATATTGGAGATTATAATATTGGTGATTCCACGCCCTCTGATTTAATTGCTCTTACCTTTGGTGACAACAACTGGGTTCTTCTGACACCAACCCGGTACCAGGTAACTACTCGGAGCATCCTAGACCATGCGGGCATTCCTGTTGATACAATGGACATATTTGTTGTGAAGTCCCGCAACCATTTTCGGCGCGGGTTTATGGAAACAGGACTTGCGAAACGAGCGGTTGTTATTGATGCACCGGGGCATGGCCCCGCTGACATAGGGCAACTGGAGTATAAAAGTATGCCAAAGGGCATGTATTCCCGGTTTTTACCACAATAAGAATACGCCGAGCATCGGCGCGGTCAGTTTCATATTTACTCATATCGGCCTCCTTAGGGTAAGGTAAGCGCCCGGGGATTACCCTTATGCCGCAGCTTTGAGCCGATTGTCGCTGAAGTTCCATGGTAACAGCTCATCGATCCGGTTGATGGGGGTGGTCAGCAATTGTTTCGAACACCCAAGTCAGGTATGCCTGAGGATTGGTGCCGTTTAGTTTACAGGTTTCCAGCAGCGTATAGGCAAACTGTATTCCATTGTCTGAAGCAGAGGGTTTACCATAACATGGTATGGCCTTAGGCTATGGATTGGTAAAGTAAATCCTCTTTCTATGATGGTGGGATATTGCCATTGTTAGGGTGTGGTGGGTGTCGTTTAAAGTGCAAAATTATATAGAAAAGACAATGATCAGATTAGTAACTCTTCATATGGTCGTTTGGGCCTCGGTGACCTTAGGGGCTTTCGCATCTTCAATGTCTGAAAAAGAGGCGAAGCTTCTTGCTCGGATTGACCAAAAGTACGATGAACAGGTCTCATTCCTTGCGAAAGTGGTCAACATTAATAGCGGTACGATGAATGTTGAGGGCGTAAGTGATGTGGGGGCTATCTTTGGGCAAAAGTTTCAAGAAATTGGTTTTGATACGTCTTGGATAGATATGCCTGCCGCGATGGAAAGGGCCGGGCACCTTGTTGCTAAGCGACAAGGTACTAAGGGCCGCAAAATATTATTAATTGGTCATTTGGATACTGTTTTTCCAAAGGATACAGATTTTCTAAAGTTTCGGAAGGATGAGGGGCGCTATATCGGCCCGGGCGTTACTGACATGAAGAGCGGTAATGTGATTGTTCTTTTTGCTCTAAAAGCTCTTGAGGAAGAAGGGTTATTGGAGGATCGCCGCGTGTCAGTATTTTTTACGGGAGATGAGGAAAGCCCGGGTAAGCCTCTGAGTGCTAGTAGAAAACATCTTATTGAATTAGCAAAAGAGAGCGACGCCGCTTTAAACTTTGAGGCAGGCCGTCAGGATCAGGCCGTTATTGCAAGACGGGGGTCAGGTGGCTGGAAATTAGTCGTTGAAGGTAAAAGAGCACATTCCAGCGGTATCTTCAGGCCTGCTGTCGGTGTGGGCGCAATATTTGAAACGGCAAGAATATTGGATGGATTTTATAATGCGCTGGCTGGTGAAGCTAATTTAACATTTAATCCCAGTGTGATTGCGGGGGGTACGAATGTTGATTTGGATTCTGTACAAAAAACATGGAGCGCAAGCGGTAAAAGCAATATTGTAGCCCAAACAGCGATCGTCAATGGCGACATACGGTATATTTCAGAAGCTCAACTAAAAGCAGCACAGCATAAAATGCGTGAAATTGTAAAAGCTTCAAGGCCTCATACAAACGCAACTATTACATTTTCGGAATCATATCCCCCGATGGCACCTACGGTAGGCAATAGAGAGCTTTTGGCAATTTTAAACAACGTCAGTAACGATCTGGGGTATGGGCAGATTCAGCCTAATGATCCCGGCAAGCGAGGCGCGGCCGATATCTCATTTGTTGCACCCTTTGTGGCTTCTATCGACGGTTTAGGGGCATGGGGTGGTGGTTCACATGCAAAAACAGAATGGCTAGATAAAGAGGGCTTTAAAATGGCAACGAGAAGAGCCGCTTTATATATTTATCGGCTTATTCATGCTGATAGTGACACTTAGGTAATCTTATGAGGCTCCGGCATATTGAAATCTTTAATGCAGTATATGCTACTGGGTCGATAAGCAGCGCCGCAAGGCTCCTGAATATAACGCAGCCCACAGCAAGTAAGGTGTTAAAGCATGCGGAAGACCAATTAGGTTTTTTACTTTTTGAGCGGGTAAAGGGACGGCTGATTCCAACACGAGAAGCAGATACCCTGTTTTTGGAAACGAGCCAGATATATAAAAAAATAACGTCGCTGAAAAAAACTACTCAAAATTTACAAAATTCCGATGAAGGAGTTATCCGTCTCGCGGTGGTGCATGCCTTAGGGCTGGAGCTATTGCCTTCTGCAATTGCCAAATACAATGAGAAGCATCCTAATGTTCAGTTTCAAGTACAAACACATCATTATGATAATGTTTTAGCAGCGGTTAATGAGCATGACAAAGATATCGGTATTGCTCTAAATCCACCCGAAGTATCCGGCATTACACATCTTGATTTTGCGGCGGGTGAATTTGTGTGCATTTATTTTGGCAACGAGTTTGATCATCACCCTGGTCGCCTTAGCCTCGCGGATTTAGAAGGTTTTCCGTTTATTAGCATTGATGACAGTGGCCCCCTAGCCGAACTGATTAAGCCTGAAATGGAGAAGGCGGACATAATTTGTAATTCTGTCATTAAGGCTCAGACGTATTTTCTTGCGCGTAACCTAGTCGCAGCAGGTGTTGGTGTCTCTATTGTGGACGATTTTACGGCGCGGTCTAAGGGGGCTGGTAAGGTAAAATACAAAGGTTTCGATCCACCTTTACGCTTTTCAGTGAAGGCTATGTATTTAGAGAAAAAGGCACCTTCACAGCTCAGTCAGAATTTCTTGGACTTTTTCAGAAGCTTCGTGCTGGACAGCAGTGTCTAATGTTGTTTTAGCAACGAAGAATAATCGGCGTAGACATAATAATTCGGGGTAAAGAAATGAAAAAAAAATCACTCATTGCTGTTGGTGCTACATTACTGTCGGGCGTTTTCCTTTCGGGGCTACAGGCAGCTAGTGCTGAAGAGTTTGTTTTAGTCATTCATGGCGGTGCGGGGGCAATATCTAAGAAGAATATTTCTGCTGAGCAAGAAGCTGCTTATAGGGCGAAGTTGACAGAAGCTTTAGTTGCTGGTCGATCGATACTGGCGAACAAAGGCACTGCTCTGGATGCAATTGAGGCAACAATCAATGTAATGGAAGATTCGCCTTTATTTAATGCAGGTAAAGGTGCCGTTTTTACGCATGAAGAACGTAATGAAATGGATGCCTCCATCATGGATGGGCGCACTTTAAATGCAGGTGCTATTGCAGGTGTAACGCGTGTTAAAAATCCGATAGGCCTTGCTCGTGAAGTTATGGAGAACTCCAAGCATGTTATGTTGGCAGGTACGGGAGCCGAAGAGTTTGCCAAGCTACGCGGTGTTGAACTGGTTGATCCTTCATATTTTGCAACGGAGCGTCGATTAAAGCAGGTAAAGCGCATCAAGGCAAAGAATGCTGGGGTTGTACTGGATCATTCTAGTGAAAAAATATCAGCTGTAGGTGACCCGATTGATCCAGATCACAAATTTGGTACAGTCGGTGCTGTGGCGCTCGATGTCGACGGTAATATCGCTGCAGGTACCTCAACGGGAGGCATGACAAATAAACGTTGGATGCGTATCGGCGATGCCCCCATTATTGGAGCAGGCACTTATGCCAGTAATGAAAGCTGCGGTGTTTCCTCTACAGGGCACGGTGAATATTTTATTCGCCTATCAGTTGCCTATAATATTTGTGCCATGATGGAATATAAGGGCGTGAGCCTTCAGGAAGCTGCTGACACTGTCATTCATGATAAATTAACAAATCTGGGTGGTACCGGTGGCATTGTTTCATTGGATAAAAACGGTAATGTAGCAATGGTATTTAATACAGAGGGCATGTATCGCGGCTATGTAAAAGGCGATGGTGAGCCCTCTGTCGCCATCTATGAGAAATAGAATCTCAATAGACCGAAGTGGCATATATGGTATGCCACTTCGTGGTACTTTTCCCACCTTCGCGCTAATCTAAAGTTTCACCTGGACAATAACATAGGCCATTAGTTGTATGCCTTATGGCTATACCATGGGTGATTAAAGGAATTTAACTTTGGACCTTGTAATCCCTAGCATTTGCCTTTGCTGAACTAACGTTTGTGTGCCACTCCAATCCGTGGATTGGCTCTTTTTTCAGTAAAACAAAATTGAAATCAGAGCACGTAAAAGGCTCTGTTTGACTAGGGAGAGCTATATGTTTAATACTCGAAGATTAAAGCATTCGACGGCTTTATCATTAGGTGTGCTAGCAACAGCCACAATGATGGGTGAGGTCGCATATGCTGAAGAAGCGGCGGAGGAATTTGAAGAGGTTGTCGTTACTGGTACAAGAATTATCCGTAAAGATCTTTCTTCTGTTTCGCCTGTTACTGTCATTGATAGCGCCGAGATTAATTTTACCGGTAATACCCGGATTGAGGATCTTGTTACAAGCTTGCCTCAGGCATTTGCGGCACAAAACACAACGGTTGCGAATGGCTCATCAGGGACGGCAACAGTTGCTCTGCGTCACCTTGGTGCCACACGGACACTCGTACTAGTTAATGGCCGGCGTTTGCCTGCGGGGGACCCCTTTGCACCAGCGGCTGATTTAAACTTTGTTCCTTCGCAACTTGTTAAACGTGTTGATGTTTTAACTGGCGGTGCCTCTTCTGTTTACGGTGCTGATGCGGTTGCGGGTGTTGTGAACTTTGTACTTGATAATAGCTTTGAGGGGTTTAAGACCGACACAAAGTTCAGTTTTTATCAACACAATAATAACAATGAGCAAATGCAGGCTATCAATGCTGCTCGGGGTTTTGATTACCCAAAGGGTAATATCATTGATGGTGAGACCTTTAACTTTAGTATGGCATTGGGGTCTAAATTTGCCGACGATAGAGGACATGCTTCTGGCTATTTGTCGTATCGTAAAATTGGTTCAGTGACTAAAGCGGGACGTGACTATTCTAACTGCACAGTGCAGTCTGGTGCAAACGGTCCTGTTTGTGGTGGTTCATCAACAACACCACGTGGCCGTTTTATCAGTTTTGATGCCGACTTTGGTAACAGGAAGGACCTTGTCCTTGATTGGGAAAATGGTGGAACTACGTTCCGTACTAGAGATGGTGAAGTCTATAACTATGGGCCTTTGAACCATGTTCAGCGCCCTGATACAACTTGGTCAGCGGGTGGTTTTGTTAATTATGAATTTAGCGACAATATAACGGGTTATATTGAAGCAATGTTCATGGATAACTATACAGAAGCTCAAATTGCACCAACGGGGACCTTCAATGGTATTTCTGTTGTTAATTGTGACAATCCGCTTTTGTCTGCTCAGCAATTTGACTTAATTTGCACTCAGCAAGGTTACGGTCCTACCGATATTGCAAATGTATCTATTTTACGTCGTAATTTGGAAGGTGGTAACCGTACAAACACAATTCGTCACACGAATTACCGCATTGTTGGTGGTCTCAAGGGCGACTTTAATGACACTTGGTCGTATGATGTGTATGGTTTGCATGCATCGAATTCTGTGAATGAGAGTTATATCAATGATATGAACAAAGATCGTATTATTGATGCACTTGATGTAATTGCTGACCCTGTAACAGGGCAGGCTGTCTGTCGGTCTGGGAATGCAGGCTGTGCCCCGTGGAATATTTTTCAACAGGGTGGTGTAACGCAAGAAGCCCTTGATTATATGCAAACAACGGCGGTTATGTATGGGTCAGCTGCTACGAATGTTGCGAGTGCGTCCTTTACTGGTAGTCTTGGTGATTACGGTATGCAGGTGCCTTGGGCAGATGAAGGTGTCTATATTGCGTTTGGCGTTGAACATCGGGCTGAAAGCTTGAGTTCTACACCTGATGAAGTATATGCTAAAGGTCTACGTGTTGGTTCTGGTGGTAGAACGCCTCCAGTAGATGGTTCTTTTAATGTGTCAGAGATTTTTGCAGAAGCGCTTGTGCCATTGGTGCAAGGTGCTGATATGGCTCAAGACTTGTCGCTTGAACTCGCGTACCGGTATTCTGAGTATAATAACCTTGGAGGGCATCATACCTATAAAGTTGGCCTTATCTGGCAACCAGTTGAAGACATACGCTTTCGGGGTGGCTATAACCGTGCTGTGCGATCACCAAACCTCTTAGACCTATATCGCCCTCAAGGATTTGGTCTTGGCGGTAATGAGGATATCTGTGCGAATGACCCGAGTACAGGGCTTCCTTCTGCTAGCCTTGAGGCTTGTCTTAATACAGGGGTAAAGCCGGATCAATACGGTAATATTCTTGCTAATCCAGCGACACAGTATAATACGTTACAGGGTGGAAACCCAGATCTATCACCAGAGATTGCAGATACTTATACACTTGGTATTGTGTATACCCCGGAAGCTATTCCAGGTTTTAGTGCGACAATTGATTATTATAAAATCAAAATCGCAGATGCGATTGGTAATCTTGGTGCTGATGATATTGTTCAAACTTGTGCTAATACTGGTGACCCGAAACTTTGTAGCCTTGTTCACCGTGATGCTGCAGGCACACTTTGGTTAACTCAAGCAGGTTATACTGAAACAACAAACCAAAATATTGGCGCATTCGCGAACTCCGGTGTTGATGTAAATCTCGCTTATTCAACAGATGCAGGTGATTGGGGTGACCTTAAGTTTACTCTAGTAGGCACATATTTGCTGGAAAACAGGTTTTCTAATCCACTTACAGATTATGATTGTGTAGGCTTTTATGGTCAGCAATGTGGTCAGCCTGATGCGAAGTGGCGCCACAAGTTTCGCGTAAGTTGGAACACAAACTTCGATACAACGATTTCTCTTAACTGGCGCATGATTGGTAGTGCCCAGATCGATGATGCAAGTCCTGATTCTGATCTAGGAAACGAAGGTGCAATGGCTAGATGGGAAGTAAATGGTATTGATAAAATTAGTGCCCGTAATTTCTTTGATCTGTCGGTTGTTTATGACGTGAACGAAAATATAAGAGCAAGCCTTGGGGTAAACAATATACTGGATTCTGAACCCCCAATTGCTCCATCCATCTCATCTACTGGCTTTACAGGTACATACGACACTTTAGGGCGCTATGTATTTATGGGGCTAAAGACTAACTTCTAACTTCCTTTCCCCAAGCAAACTAAATGGCCCTACTGGGCCATTTTTTTGTTGTTGTACAAGGTAGGTCTATAAATAATGAGCAGTACAACCGCCTACCGAAGGCAGGGTCTCAAGCATGTTAAATACCCCCACACTATCTGTTTTCTTGATCATAGTTTCCTCCGTGACTTTTTCTAGCCCGTTATTCGGAAGTGAAAACAGGGTGTGTGCCCGTGACGTGTGGATTAGTCCGGGTATTCTAACACCGGGCCAAAACAATATGATCACCGGTGTTGAAGGAGTGAAAGTTGGCCACGTAACACTAGTTCAAGGGCGGTCTATACGCACAGGTGCGCCGGCTATTTTACCTCATGGTGGTAATTTGTATCAGGACAAAGTCCCTGCGGCAGCGATAAGGCTGATGGCTCTATTATGATTGTTGTTGCAACAGACGCACAGTTATCTGACCGCAACCTCACCCGCCTCGCCAAGCGAGCAATTGCAGGGCTGTCACACACTGGTGCTAGCTTGACCAACGGCACGAGTGGCTATGTCATTGCATTTTCTACACATAAAGGTGTGAGGAGAACAGCACAGTGGCGGAATAGTCTTTCAATGTATCAAGAGGTTCCAAATAATCGTATGTCTCCGTTGTTTCAGGCGACAATTGAAACAACAGAAGAGGCTATTTACAACTCTTTGTTGATGGCGACCACCACGGAAAGTTATAATGTTGTACAGCAAAAAATGGTAAGGGTAGAGGCTTTGCCAATTGGGGAAGTTCAAAAAACTCTTAAGCGGAATAAGCCATAGAATTTGGAAACTTCTGAATATTGAAGCTTTTATAAACTGGGCTTGCTTCACAACGTCGATGGTCAATATGAAAACCGGCGATATCTTTAGGGGTGACGGGCAGGTAGTGCTATTTTGCAAGTCCTGAAAGGGTGTACAAACGGCTTGAACTGCAAAGGGTGTTTTGAGGCGTCCCTCCCCATTGACGTCCAACACATCCTAGCAGTGAAAGTTTTATCGTATTAATCCTCATCTGGCCGAAAACGGCCATTGTGGTGAAGTATTGGTGTTATTGAAAATGTATGTTTAGTCCAATTTGATGATAATCAGCTTTTGTCAGGTTAACGTCCTCTTTGGGCGAGATTAGCTTTTTTGGTAGTTTAAAATGAGTTTTGATAGAATCAATTTTATCACATTTTCTATCACATTATTTTTTAGTAAATTTTATTATATAATAAAATCAGGTAGTTACATATGTATCAATCAGGCTCATAACCTGAAGGTCGTAGGTTCAAATCCTACTCCCGCAACCAGCTTAACTTGCTCTGCAAGTTCATCAGACCCTTCGAACGAAAGTTCGAAGGGTTTTGTCGTTCTGGAACAAACGCTTGTGTTGCCTGTGGCGCTGTGCTTGCCGTTAACACTTAGTGATAATATAGCTGCCAGTTCGCCCTGGATGTCGAAGTCGAAGCCAGTGTCAGTTGGTGTTAGGGTTACTTTATCTAACAGGGATCGGATAGCTTCAAGGGCACTTCTATCACTTGCATCAGTCTTAAGGGCTTCTGAGAGGGTGCCAACCGTCTCTTTATAAAGATGGGTCATGTTCGGGTGCAGCAGCATCTGTGGTTCTTCACAAATGTTAGTAAGCCTTTCTGTGAGAGCTAACTTCTCCGCTTCGAGGGCTGTTAGCTTATCGTTGAAAGAACTATAAGGAGTGCCGTCGGCAACAGCGTCGACAATCTTTGTTATTTGCTGGGTGATACGTTCCTGTCGCTTCTCGAGCGCACAACGTTCCCCTCTTGCTTCGCCTTGCAGCCGGTTGAGCTCCTGCGTGAAGGCGTCGATGAACTCAGCAAATAGGGCTGGATCCATCAAATGGTGCTTAAGGCTGTGTAGCAAATGCTCTTCAAGAATATCTGCTCTGATGTTTTTATGGTTGGAGCAAGCAGCTTTACCCTTGTTGCGCGAGGTCGCGCAGCCGAGCAGGTCTTTAGAAATTTTGCTGTAGCTGCCACCGCATTCACTACATTTAATCTTACCGCTCCAGAAATGCTTAGCTCGCTGTTTAGTGTGAAAGGGACGCGGAGTGCCTTTTGTATCTGTGCTATCGAGCTTGCCTTGTCGTTCTTTAATCGTTTGCCAAAGCTCATCACTAATAATGCGTAAGCTCGGTACGGCACCGTTGATCCACTCTTCTTGCGGATTAAGACGGGAAACGCGCTTACCAGTTGCAGGGTTCTTGATGTAGCTGAGCCTGTTCCAGACGCGGCGGCCTATATAAAGCTCATTGTTCAAGATACCTGTACCGCGTCTGCGGTTACCGTTGATGGTGCTTGGTCCCCAGTTCTTGCCGTTAGGACCTTTTATGCCTTCATAGTTGAGCGTATGGGCAATGGCCCGAGGAGAGAGACCCGATGCGTACATCTCAAAGATGCGATTAACGCTAGACGCTTCTTCTGTGTTGATGATCATCTCTCCGGTGATGCGCTCGCCGTTAGTATCCAGTTTAACGGGAATGTCATAGCCATAACTTTTACCGCCACCGGACTTGCCAGCGCGTACCCGGCCACTTAGGCCTCGACGTGTCTTATCTGCTAAGTCTTTGAGGAAAAGGGCATTCATGGTGCCTTTGAGGCCGATATGTAGTTCAGAGATTATGCCCTCTGACAGGGTGATGATCTTCACGCCGTGGAAAGTGAGTTGTTCGTAGATGCGGGCAATGTCTGCTTGGTTGCGTGATAGCCTGTCGAGAGCTTCGCAGAGCAGCACGTCAAACTTTGAGGCAGCTGCATCCTGAAGGAGCGTTTGCAGTCCAGGACGCAGCATCGACGCGCCAGAAGTCGCAGCATCAGAGAAGGTGCCTGCCATGTGCCAGCCTTTGGAGCGCACACGTTCTTTGAGTTTATAGAGCTGATCGCCAATTGAAGCGGCGGATTGCAGGTCGCTGGAATAGCGGGCATATAAAGCTGTGCGCATTACGAATCTCCTGAGCAAGGGCATCCAGTAGATGGATGGGTGTCGTTGGAGTCAAGTATAGCTGGTTCTGTTACAGCTTTGAAATGCTCACTAGCCGCCTGGCGCGCAAGGGCACGCACAAGCTCTTGCAAGCTTGTGTTCAATCCTTCCTTTATGTCCAGTCGTTCGTTCATGCGCCTCTATGGTACTGCTTTTTAAGAGGCCTGAGCGTGGCGTGCCTAGAGACTGATGACAATCATCTCTCAGTTAGAAAGGGGGCTTTCTAACTTTAAAGTTAGATAAGGGCCTTTACTTGGGTCGAGAAGCGTGAACGGAGGGTGCGGCCTTTTGAAACCCTACACTATGCGCTCTCCCCCGCCCCGCCTGCGCTCTAAATGTACCGCGTGCTCTTCATCTGAAATGTGCCTCAACCAAAGGCTGGCTCTGCCTTACATACAGAAAATACTTGCGTAACTATTACGCAATATTACGCAACCCGTTCCGCACGGTGTATAATTAGTTCGAATGACATCAAACACTTTCTGGCAGGGGTTTGGTCAAAGACAGGCGAGAAAGTGAGTGCACTTGACTATATGCTTAAAGCCGGAGACCCAAAGGTTGTAGGGACCTTCGACGTCGAGAAGTGCGGGGCCTTATCTAGAACTGTAGAGCCTAAGCGTCAGTTGAAGGCTGGTAAATCTTGACCTTAACGTGTGCTTCTGCGATGACTCTGCTGAGACTTTGGGGTGCTACACGGGTAAATAGAGCTTTTCATGACGACGCGCGACGATAACGACGTGCAGCAACCAGCTGCTGGAACGTCTGCTGATCCGGTGACGCCAGGGCAGTCTACAGAGGCATCTCAGAAGCCGTCGCTTGCAAGCTTATTGGCTAATAGGCAAAAGCAACAACGTGAGGCCGCGGAGAAACAAGTCGATCCCAAGGCCGGCCCAGCGGCAACACATACGGCGCCATCTCGCGGTGTGTCGCAAGCTATGCCTAAGCCGGGTAGTAATAAAAAACCAGAAGTAAGCCTCTCCAGTAAGAAAACGCTGGGTATTAACGCAGAGACAGCCAAAACTCCGCCGCCTGAAAGGCAGCCTATGTCTGTAGCGCCGATTGTTGATAGCGGTTTGTCCTGTCTTGTGACACTCTTGAAATTCTTGCAGGTCGGAGCTGATCCTGCGCAGTTGAAGCATCAGGCTGGTCGCGGCGAGGAAGCGCTTGATACTGGAGACATCGTGCGGCTTGCCAAGTCGCTTGATGTGAAGGCAAGGCTTTCACGGACGAGCGCTGACAAAATTGCCACCACACCTCTGCCTGCCATAGCTCTTCACCGTGATGGCAGTTTCTTTATCATTGCCCAGGCGAATGAAGAGCAAGTGTTGGTGCAACACCCGGCTGAGGGCCGTGCGCGTACCATTGATTATGATCAACTATCAGGTATTTGGTCCGGTAAGCTTATTCTCCTAACCACGCGCCAGCAAATAGCAGGCAGTGCCCGTAAGTTTGATGTGAGCTGGTTTATCCCGCCGCTTGTGCGCTACCGCCATATCTTGCGGGATGTGCTGATTGCCAGTTTCTTTCTGCAATTGTTTGCACTGATGTCCCCGCTCTTCTTTCAGGTGATTGTCGACAAGGTGCTGGTGCATAAGGGCCTCACCACCCTTGATGTTATGGTGTTTGCGCTTATCACCGTCTCTATCTTTGAGGTGGTGATGACAGGGCTCAGAACATACATCTTCTCCCACACCACCAACAGGGTGGACGTGGAGCTTGGTTCTAAACTGTTCAAGCATCTGCTAGCCCTGCCTCTGGCTTACTTTGAAACCCGGCGGGTCGGGGAGAGTGTCGCCCGTGTGCGGGAGCTCGAAAATATCCGCAACTTCCTTACCAGCAGTAGCGTGACGGTTGTAATTGATCTTTTCTTCACGGTCGTCTTCCTCGCGGTGATGTATCTCTACAGTCCTATGCTCTTGATCATCGTGATGGCGAGCTTGCCGCTCTATGTGCTGATCTCGGTGTTTATCACACCGCCGCTCCGTGCGCGCCTTGACGAGAAGTTCAAACGCGGCGCTGAAAATCAGGCGTTTCTTGTGGAAAGTGTGACAGCCGTTCAAACCCTCAAGGCCATGGCGGTTGAGCCGCAGATGCAGCGCCGCTGGGAAAACCAGCTTGCTGGTTATGTAGGGGCAAGCTTTAAGGCAAACATGCTGGGAAATTGGGGCAGCCAAAGTGTGCAGTTTGTCAATAAGGTCACCACGGCGCTTATCTTGTTTATGGGCGCAAAGGCGGTGATGGCGGGTGACCTCACTGTAGGTCAGCTTGTTGCCTTCAATATGCTGGCAGGCCGTGTGGCGGCACCTGTTATCCGGCTGGCGCAGCTTTGGCAGGACTTTCAGCAAGTGCGTATCAGTGTGGAGCGGCTCGGTGATATCCTCAATACGCCCACTGAACCATCCTATAACCCCAATCGCACCAACCTACCGGCGCTCACGGGGCATATTAAGTTCGACAGGGTTACCTTCCGCTACAGGCCGGACGGCCCTGAGATACTGAAGCAGGTTGATCTGGAAATCCAGCCCGGAGAGGTTATCGGTATTGTGGGGCCATCTGGTTCTGGTAAAAGCACGCTCACCAAACTGGTGCAGCGGCTTTATGTGCCCGAAAGCGGCCGTGTGCTGGTGGACGGTGTTGACCTCTCGCTTGTGGACACTGCCTGGCTTCGCCGTCAGGTGGGTGTGGTGCTGCAGGAAAATATCCTCTTCAACCGTACGGTGCGGGAGAATATCGCGCTCACGGACCCCACGCGGGATATGCAGCAGGTGATGCAGGCGGCCCATGTGGCGGGTGCCCATGAGTTTATCCTCAAGTTACCTGAAGGCTATGACACCCTCATTGACGAGCGCGGTGCGAACCTCTCTGGCGGGCAACGCCAGCGGATCGCCATTGCGCGTGCGCTTATTACCAACCCGCGTATCCTTATCCTTGATGAGGCAACCAGTGCGCTTGATGCCGAGAGCGAAGAGATCATCCAGAAGAACCTCAAGCTCATTGCCAAGGGCCGCACGGTGATGATCATCGCGCACCGCCTCAGTGCCATCAGGCAAGCAAGCCGGGTGATCACGGTTGAGGAAGGCCAGATCACCGAGCAGGGCACCCATGAAAGCCTGCTGCGCTCAGGCGGGCGGTACGCCCAGCTTTGGAATAAACAAATGGGCGGCCTTGGCCTCAAAACAGGCGCAGCTGAGTAAAGGCCGGCTTTAAAAACCACTTTCAAACCACATCTTAGAATAGCTTAAAAATACCATCATAGATAGTTGACTCTCTCTTGAAACATGTGGTCTATTCCGTTGGCTACGAGATATTTGGGGGCTTTTCTTTTAAGCTATATCATTGGTTTATGCGGTGTCGGCACATCTGTGCCGCGCGTTACCATAGGAACATCCTCCAAATAGTTAACAGGTCCTTAACCATATGCAGATGGTTGGGGCAATGCAGCGCGAAGTTTGGGGTGCGCTTATGGTGTTATGGGGTCAGGTTACCGGGTGTAACCCGTTACCGAGTATGGTTGCTTTTGCAGGCGCGCTGTCGTTGTGCGTGCAGGCCTTTTGGTGCGCCAAATCCCCTGTTTCCAGAAAAGTGAGCGATAGGGTTCGTTCGCATGCAGCAGCCAAACCTCTTTTGTCACGCACTGCTCGCGCAGCAGGCGTTTTACCAACCACTATATCGTCATGCGACGGCTTGACC
>CAXBKT010000092.1:0-14376 GCA_963976155.1 uncultured Kordiimonadaceae bacterium
TAAACCGTAGGTTGGTAAGTGCTCTTTATGAGAGCGATTTTAATTACCAGTAAAAGGGGGTTACGTTGGGGGCGAAAACTGTTCCACTGAGTGTTCGGTTATCTGGTGAAGATGCGGCTTATATTGCATCCCTAAAGGCAGGTGACGCAATCACGATGAGTGAAAAGGTGCGCTTCCTTGTGGCGCGAGCACGCCTAACGGCAGAGCAGGGAGAGTCTTATGAAGGTGTGGTTGAACAGGCTGAGGATACGCTCGCTCCCCTAAAACATGTTCTGGATAGCGTTGAGACCGAATATGGCGCGCGCTCGAGTTTGCTGCGGGCCCTGATCTTTTCCTTGCCGAGAATGCTGGCTGAACTTGAAACTGCTTATTTGGAGCAATCAATAGGCAAGGCTCAAAAATATGACGTTGAAAAACTAACTGCGCTGGAGGCAAAAGCCGCGAATTCAGTGAAAAATCTATTGGATCAACTTGCAAGACTTTCGGTAACCGAAGAGGCACCTTGCCTAGATCCAGCTATCATGAGGAAATTTCTCGCCGGTCCAGTGGTGGAGTTGGTGAGGTTGATTGAACAAAATCCAAACTTTGGGGAGTAAGGGTATGACAAATATTGCCACTCGCGTTAGCCGCTTAGTTGCAGGCAGTGTTAATGCCGCTATTGATGCCATAGAAAATATGTCGCCAGATATGGTGATGGAGCAATCAATACGTGAGGTCGAAGGCGCGATTGCTGAGGTGCGCGCGGAACTTGGCAAAGCAAGTGCTGACCGTCATCTGGCGAGTAAAAGTCTTGCGAGCAATAGTCTCAAGCATGATGAACTCAGTGAGCAAATTACGGTTGCGGTCAACGGCGGGAGGGATGATCTCGCGAGTGTTGCAATCGCGCGCCAGATGGATTTGGAGGCGCAAATTCCAGTGCTTGAACAAGCTGTGTCGGAGGCTGCCGAGCGAGAAAAAGAATATGAAAACTACATTGATGCGCTGAAAGGTAAGCGGGCTGATATGTTAGAGGAGCTTGCCGCTTATAAAGTCAGGCAGAGCGAGCAACCTGAGAATACGGTGATCGATGCCAGTGGTAATCCGTCAAGTGCCCATCGGGTTAACCAAAAAATTGATCGTGCATCAGCTGCTTTTGACCGCGCCTCAGGGCATGCTGCTGATATTTTAGGTGCATCTGGAAAAGATGCTGCGCAACTGTCGGAGCTAAAAGATTTAGCGAGAACTTCAGAAGTTGAAAAACGGCTCGCTGCTATCAAACAGAAAAGCGCCTAATCAAATAAGTTAACTGTGCGAACCGGGGGTCGCGTCCGGCTCTGTTGTGCACCAAAATTATCGTGCAGCAGAGCCTTCCAGACAACCTTTCAAACCGAGGTAATAATTGATGATCACATTTATGCTGGAACCAGCAAATCTGCCTTTCGCTGTTGCGCTAGCAATTATGGTGTTCATCGCGGTGATTGAGGGTGTTGGCGCATTGCTTGGCTTTGCTCTTTCAGGGTTGCTGGATAACTTAATGCCTGACCTCGATATTGATGTTGATGCGCCAGATGTTGGCGATCATGGTGCTTTTGGTGAATTTCTTACATGGCTTCGCCTTAGGGAAGTGCCAGTTATCATAGTTTTGATCGCTTTTTTGACGAGCTTCGCTATCACAGGATTTGTCATGCAGCAGCTATTGCAGGCTATGTTTGGTTTCATGCTGCCAGCCATGATAGCAGCCGGTATTACCGTCTTCCTTTGCTTGCCTGGTGTAAGAGCGTTTGCCGGTGTACTCGGTAAAATTATGCCGAAAGATGAAACTGAGGCGGTTGGCGTTGATAGTTTTATTGGCCGGACTGTTGTCCTAACGCTTGGAACCGCAAGTGCAGGCGAGCCAGCTCAAGGTAAACTTAAAGATGAACATGGGCAGAGCCATTATTTGATGGTCGAGCCTGATTTGGCAGCTGACATATTCACGCAAGGCTCCAGTTTACTCATTGTTCGCCGTAAAGGTGGTGTTTTCTTTGGCATCAAAGATCCAAACACTGACCCAATAAACAGCTAGTCCGGACAGTACTCAATTGTAACCTGATAAATATATCTCACTAACTTTGTAAGAAACGTCTCCTCCGGTACCGGGGGTCAAATGAAGGAGGCACTCTATGCCAACGAACTTAATGAACATTGGAATATATGCAGGCATCGCCGTTATGGGCATGTTAACGATGGGTATCATTCTAGCGCGCCTCTATCAGCGTGCCAGTAAGGAAACGTCTTTCGTTAGGACGGGCTTTGGCGGCCAAAAGGTCATCATGAATGGTGGGGCACTAGTGTTTCCTGTGCTGCATGAAGTAATCCCTGTGAATATGAATACACTTCGGCTTGCAGTGCAGCGGGCGAACGAGCAGGCCCTCATCACACGAGACCGTATGAGGGTGGACGTAATTGCTGAATTTTACGTGCGGGCACAGCCCACAGCAGAAGCAATTGCAAACGCGGCTCAAACACTCGGGTCGCGTACCATGCAGCCGGAAAAGCTGAAAGACCTTGTTGAAGGTAAGTTTGTTGATGCTTTGCGCTCAGTTGCGGCAGAAATGTCGATGGAAGAACTGCACGAAAAACGTGTGGAGTTTGTTCAGAAGGTGCAGCAAGCAGTATCTGAGGATTTGCTTAAGAACGGCCTTGAACTAGAAGCTGTTTCACTGACAGGCCTTGACCAGACGGGCATGGAGTATTTCAATCCGAATAATGCGTTTGATGCTGAGGGCTTAACGCGTCTCACGGAAGAGATTGAGCAGCGCAAAAAAATTCGCAACGATATTGAGCAAGATACGGCCGTGCAGATTAAAAACAAGAATCTGCAAGCAGAGAAAGAAACACTCGAAATTGCCAGAGAAGAAGAATATGCAAAGTTAGCTCAAGAGCGTGAAGTAGAGGTGCGCCGTGCAGCTCAAATGGCTGAAATTGCTAAAGAGCAAGCTGATCGTCAGCGTGATGCGGAGCAAGCAAAAATTATTGCTGAACGCTCAATTGAAGAAGAGCGTATTGAAAAAGAAAAATTGGTCAAAGAGCGGGATATTGCGAAAAACCGGGCTATTGAAACGCAGGATATTGAGCGTCGTAAAGCCGTGGAGCTTGCGGAGCAAGAACGTGACATTGCCATTTCAATGAAATCAAAAGAGCAATCAGAAGCGGCAGCAGAAGCTGATAAAGCCCGTGCAGTTGCTGTGAAGGCGGAAGAACAGGTTTCGACGGCTCGCGAAACGGAAATTGCAGATAGGCAAAAGCAGATTGAGTTGATTGAAGCAGCTAAAGAAGCGGAGCGTGATGCTCTCTCTATTACAATTGCTGCGACAGCAGAGAAAACTGCGGCGAGCGATACGGCTGATGCTGTACGTGAAAAGGCGCGTGGTGATGCCGATAAGGCCCGTATCACAGCAGAAGCGGAAGCAGAGGCAGAGAAAATGCGAGCGGCGGCTGCTGAAATCCGCTATGCGGTGGAGGCAACAGGTAACAAGGCGCTTAATGAGGCTGCAAACCTTTTGTCTAATGATCAGATTGACATGAAGGTTAAACTTGATCTTATTGGTAACTTGGAAGCGATTATCCGTGAGAGTGCGAAACCCATGGAGGCGATTGATGATATTAAAATCATTCAGCTTGATGGTCTGAACGGCATTACCTCAGCAAATGTGAACGGTGAAACTGTTGGTGCGGGAAGTGGTGATGGCAACTTGGCAGACAAGGTTGTTTCATCAGCGCTGAAGTACCGTGCGCAGGCACCGTTAATTGATAGCCTTATGGCTGAAGTTGGTCTCAATGCATCAGATTTGAATGGGCTAACGAACAGCTTCAAGTCTGATAATATCAAAGCTGGCCCAAAGCCGATTGATGCTGCGGAGTAACAATGAAGATAAGACCACAGTGTGCCGGAAGGCATGCTGTGATTGTTAGATAGTGCTATGTTGAATCAGCATTATTGATTGTAGTATTCCCTAGAAATCTTATAAAGAAAACTAAGGGGCAGGTGTCGCTGTTCCCTTAGTTTGTTGCGTAAATATAGTCTATTGATTGGCTAGGAGCCTGTTTGAGTATGAATGACTATCCGCCGGACGCTTTGGCTGATGCCGGAGCACCGAAAACACAACAGGGCAGTAATGCCCATGAGTTTACCGTTTCGGAAATTTCCGGTGCGCTGAAACGTGCGGTTGAAGATCAGTTCGGTTATGTGCGGGTACGGGCTGAGCTTTCTGGTGTAAAGCTCGCGGCTTCCGGCCACCTGTATTTCTCGCTGAAAGATGACAAGGCAGTCATGGACGGCATTTGTTGGCGTGGCAGTGCGGCAAAACTTAGCTTTCGGCCCGAAGACGGCCTTGAAGTTGTTTGCTCTGGTAAGCTGACAACATACCCGGGGCGCTCGAAGTACCAAATGGTTGTAGAACGCATGGAGCCTGCGGGCGCTGGCGCTTTGATGGCGCTCCTTGAGGAGCGAAAAAAGAAGCTTGCCGCAGAAGGTTTGTTTGACCCCGCACGCAAAAAGAAGCTGCCTTATATCCCAAAAGTAATTGGTGTTGTTACGTCGCCGACGGGTGCCGTGATCAGGGATATTTTGCACCGTCTGCAAGACAGGTTTCCGCGCCGCGTGATTGTGTGGCCGGTTATTGTGCAAGGTGAAGGAGCGGCGGACCAAATCGCAAATGCTATTCGCGGCTTCAATGCGCTTGATGGTACAGGCACTGTGCCCCGGCCTGATTTGCTGATTGTCGCCCGCGGTGGGGGCTCAATCGAAGACCTTTGGAGCTTTAACGAGGAAGCTGTTGTGCGCGCCGCAGCTGAGAGTGTGATACCGCTTATTTCAGCAGTTGGGCACGAGACAGACACCACGCTTATTGATTTTGCATCTGACCTTAGGGCGCCAACCCCAACTGGGGCGGCGGAAATGGCTGTGCCGGTTCGGGCGGACCTTGACTATACGATTGCTGACTTTGGTCGCCGCCTTGCAGGGCTGCGCGGCGCTATTGTGCAAGACCGGGTTGATCGCCTGAAGGCGCTTGCGCGGGCATTGCCGTCCCCAAAAGATCTACTTGGCCTTGCTAGCCAGAGATTTGATGAGCTTTCTGAGCGGTTACCGCGTGGCTTGCTGAATGTGAGCCTGCAAAAATCTATTCAGTTGAACCGCTTGGTTGGCGGGCTTAGTGCGAGCCGATTGAAGCAGATGGTAACGTTCCGTGAAAGTCAGTTAGTTGCAAGTGGCGCACGTATAACACCTGCGTATAACCGTAGGCTAATCGACTTAGGTAGTAAGCTTGAGGCAGCAGGCCGTATGCTTGATAGCCTATCTTACGAACGTGTGCTTGACCGCGGCTTTGCACTTGTTGAAGGGGCTGATGGTATGCCAGTGTCAAAAGCAAGCAGCCTTACTGCTGGTGACCAATTGAACGTGCGTTTTGCAGATGGTAAGGCGGCGGTTGAGGTGCTTGGAGATGATGGATCAGCAATGAAAACATCAAGGACACCGTTAGCTTCTAAGCCCAAAAAGGCACCTCAAAAGAAAACCAAAACAGACGACCTCCGCCAAGGTAGTTTGCTGTAAATAGAGGGTGTTGGGGGTATTTGTGGGGCATAATAAAAAATTACGGTGTGGAGAGTTTTCCGACGTTGCTCTAGTGCCTCCTGAAGATACTTTAACCGACCCGGTTGTTGCCGGGTTGGCTTCTCCCGAAGATTTTCCTGACTATGCCAGGCACCGCAGGTCAACAAAACTTGCGGATGCTCCCTACAAAGGTTTTCCTGATGAAGCAAAGAAGCTGAAGGGGGCCTATGTTTATGCGGGATTTGCTTTACATCATTTTGGCCATTTTGTTGCCGAAACCTTCAGTAGGTTATGGGTGATAGAGAGAGACCAATACAAAGAACTACCTTTGCTTTTTCTTGTTTCTCCAAATAAGCCAGCTGTTCGAGAAAATATTGATCAAGTGATGGGTGTTTTGGGTATTCAAAACTACCGTGTTGAGCAGGAATGCGTTGTTGTTGAAAAGCTAATAGTGGGTGAAATGGGTAAGTATATTGGAGGCTTCTCTCACCTGGAATATATTGGCTGGCTGCAGAGGCGTACGCAAAACCGTTTTGTTAGCTCAGAATATCCCGACAAGATTTGTGTTTTACGCGGTCATTTTTCAGCAGGAAAGTTGGTCGGTGAGCGGGCGCTCGAAAATATATTGGTTGATGCAGGATATTTTGCATTTAGGCCTGAAAACTATTCTATAGCAGAACAGCTGAAGCATTATTCGAATGCTACCAAAATTGTCTTCTCGGAGGGGTCAGCCATTCACTTATGTGATTTTCTTCCTCATTTAAAGGCTGACGTTGCTGTACTTAACCGGCGCTCCATATCAACGCTAGCTGAAACTAGTTTACGGCAGAAGGCACGAAAGCTGTTTATTTTAGAATGTGTTACGAGAGTACTGTCGCCGCGTTCCCAGTCAGGGGTTGGCTTTAACCGAGCCCTTTCTTATATAGCGTTTCCAAAAATTCAATCATTCCTAAATACAAATGGCTTTGTAGAAACAAAAGACTGGCCAAACGGTTGGTCCGACGAAGCTGCCTTGCGTGACGCTATAGAATATAGGAGTTATTTAAGTCATGGGGCTGAGGGGGATGTGTCGATTACATCGGAGGCTTCTGAGGGGCTGGTGGTTAACTTGATGGAAGAAGTTTCTGTTCATTTTGATACACTGCGACAAGTACGGTATAAAATGTGGTTGTCACGGGCTAGGTTTGCGCTGGCGGTAGGGGATTACGACCAAGCAACTGACTTTGCACAAAAAGCCTTAAGGCAATATTCCTATGGGACTGAGGCGCATGATGTTTATGCAGCGGCATGTGGAAGAAAGAAAAAGTCAATGAGTTGGTTTGGCGGAATTTTGGACACGGTATTTAGAGTAAAGACAATGATGGGAAAGCAGTATCATGATTGGGCTGCGCAGGAAATTCAGATACCTAAAAAATGAGTGAAGGCAATTGAGCCTATATAAACCACACAAACAGTTTTTAGTGAGCTATGATACCATCATTGCCGTATTTTTGCCGCCCTTTTTAGTTAGGTTTCATTAATGAAGTTTTTTACCGCCATATTGTCATTATTGCTGGTTTGGGGTGCGCCCGTTGCCGCCGCCGATTATAGCGAAGTGGCGCTTTCGGGCTCTGTGGCGCAGGGTGGCTTGGTGTATGGCACCGTGGCACCAGGCACTAAGGTGTTGCTCGATGGCAAGGTGGTGAAGGTTGGCCGGAACGGCGAATTTGTCTTTGGTTTTGGACGGGATGCGGCATCAACTGCGTCGCTTGTCATAATCAACCGGAACGGGACACGTAAAGAGCAAGTACTTGACGTGGAACAGCGGACTTTTGCGATTGAACGTGTTGAGGGCCTGCCGCCTAAAACCGTGACGCCGCCACCTGAATGGACGGAGCGCCGCCGGATTGAGACAGGCCGTGTTGGTAAGGCGAGGTCTTTTTCAACCGATGACATATTTTGGCAACAAGGTTTTGCTAGGCCAGCAGAAGGGCGTTTCTCGGGCTTTTATGGTAGTCAGCGTATTTTGAACGGCAAGCCAAGAAGTCCGCATTATGGCCTTGATATCGCAGGGCCAGTTGGGCGGCCAATAACAGCGCCAGCAGGTGGTACGGTGCGTTTGGCTGCTGGCGACTTTTTGCTGGAAGGCGGCATCGTTATTATTGACCATGGCCACGGTGTAACCTCAACTCTGTTTCATATGAATAGTGTCGAGGTAAGTGAGGGGCAATTGGTCGAAAAAGGCACACCTATTGGCACTATTGGGGCCAAAGGGCGCGCGAATGGCCCGCATGTTGATTGGCGGGTTAACTGGGGCAAAGTGCGGCTTGACCCGCTTTTGTTGATAGAAAAAGAATAGACGTTAAGTCGTAGACCGAGAGGATAGTTACGTGAATTTCAAAGTCGCAGGTGTTATGCTGGCGGGCCTTCTGGCTGGCGGTGGTGTTGCTTCGGGTGCTAATGCACAGGACAGCGAACCAGCATGGGATTTTGATGGTTTTGCAGGTGCATCCACCGATTACCGGGACCGGGGCCTTCGCCTGTCTGACGGTGATGTCTCTGCTTTTGCGTCTCTCGCGGCCTTTCATGAAACGGGCTTTTATGTGGGCGTAGACGGCGCTTCCATCAAAGATGGCTTTGGTAATGATGCACGCACTGAGTTTTACGCAGGCTACAGCTGGGATACAGGTAGCTATATTTATGACGTATCGGTTGAGCTTGAGGGTATTCACGGCAAAGGCTCAGAATATTTCCCTGAGATAAAAGCCAGCATCGCGCGGGACTTTGGCCTTGCGTACATCAAGGGCGGCATGGCCTACGCCACTAAGGGCCGCTGGAGCACCCCGGGGGTTGATAGCTTCTATAATTACGTGGACCTTGAGCTGCCTATCCCAATGGTGTCTGCGCTAACGCTTTTGACCCACGTAGGGTACGACTTTCGGCAAGATAAATCCAACTTGTGGGATTGGTCGGTGGGTGTTTCCGCCTTTGTGGGGGATAATTTTGAAGTCAGCCTGTCTTATGCATCTTCTTCCCTTGATCAGACGATAGGCAAAGACGGCTTTGTCTTAGGTGCCAAGATTTATTTTTAAGCGACTGTCTAATTCATTAGTAGGGCAGAACAGAAGGTATTCGAATATACTTGTATTTCCCATCCAACTAGGTTGCCAATTTTAGCATCTCTTCGATATGGATGAGGGTGCAATCAAGTACTGGAAACTCAGGGTTCAGGCCATCAAATGCAAGAAATAAGTCTGTCCCACCAAGTACAATTACTTCAGCGTCTTTTTGTGAATATAAGTTCAGACTGACATTATGAAAAAAAGTTCGTTGATCGTTTGTTGCAAAGCCTGCTCTTGCCATCTCAAAATAACTATTGTTAACGGCGTCAAGAACTTTAGGGTCTGGCAGGATCACATCTAATGAAGGAACGCCGCCGTATATCTTCGATTTCATCACCGCCTCGGAGCCGATGAGGCCTATTTTTTTGGTACCTAGGGTAAGGAGGCGCTTATTCAGGATGGGGACGATATTCAGAACTGGTAACGGTGAGATATCGATCAATTCATTAATGCAAAAATGCCCTGCCATGGAAGTAACCACTAGTATATCGCAGCCAGCGGCGTGTAGGCGATTTGCATGAGAGAGGAAAATACTTGCTTGTTCGGCTTTTTTACCTGCAGTCATATTATTGACTAAGGTAGCAGTGTCTGCATGGGAAATTGTTAAATCAAGTTTGGTCTGATGCTCTTTGAAAATTTTCACTAAGTTTCGGTAATAAAATTCTGTTGCTGCAGGACCAATCCCGCCAATAAGACCAAAATGCATAATGAATATCCCATATTATGATGGTTCGTATCATAGGTAGACTAGCGTTGATTAACGCTGCGGATAAACGAGGAATGGTGTTCTGTGCATAAACAATAACTTTATCAGCTTGGTTGTCCTGGTAGTATAGAGTTGTTGTCATGCTGAACGTTAGATAGGTAGTAGAGTTTTTTTAGGTGCCTTTTTAAAACAACCTAGCCCTATATCGGCTCTACGCTTTTTGTGGTTCACTGAGATTAACAGCAAATAGCAGGGTAATATTAGAAGGTATAAAAAAGGCCGGGACGAACCCAGCCTTTTTAGAATTCTTAAGTGCTTGCGTACTAGTCAACTAGAGCAAGGCTACCTGCAGATGATTTGCCATCACGGCCAGTTTCGATTTCGTAAGAAACTTTTTGATCATCGTTCAAGCCACGAAGGCCAGCAGCTTCTACAGCTGAGATATGAACAAAAACGTCGTTGCCGCCGTCGTCAGGTTGAATAAAGCCAAAACCTTTAGTGGAATTGAACCATTTTACAGTGCCATTAGCCATAGTATCTAATCCTTGGGCGCGTGTTAAAAAAATTGGTATGCGCCGTAAGGTCGCAAAGTCGCGCCCGCGCCTTGTACACCGGTATGACATGAAGTAGCAAGCTAAACTATGCATAGAAGTAAATCGTTTCCCGATTTTTGGTTTACCGCTTGACTCTGTGTAAGTATAAACTTACGGTAAGTTATGGCTTACGAAGATATATTCACCGCACTTGCTGACCAGACACGCCGCCATATTTTTGAGGCGCTTCGGGATCAGCCGCAGACTGTAGGGCAGCTTGCTGAACAGCAACCTGTCAGCAGACCCGCCGTTTCGCAGCACCTGAAGGTGTTGCAGGAAGCAAACCTTGTGACTGTAGAGCCACGCGGCAATAGCCGGCTTTATTCCATCCGCCGGGATGGGCTTGTTGAACTCCGCGACTATCTGGACAGTTTTTGGTCAGATGCTCTGTCTGCCTACAGTGCTGAAATCGCGCGGCGCATGAAAACAAATTAGGAAAAAAGATAATGTTAGACCCAATCATTAAGTGCATTGAGGTGCCTTGCAATCAAAAGAAAGCTTTCACCGTTTTCGTAGACGAAATGCACACATGGTGGCCGCTTGGTAAATTCACGACCTCAGCGATGGCTGGCGCACCGGCGGTGGGCATCAGTATTGATAAAGTGCCGGGTGGTAAAATAACCGAACTGGGTGCAGGGGGCAGGGAAACACATTGGGGTACAGTGAAAAGCTATGACCCATACGGTGCGTTCAGTATGGATTTTCATATCCCGACACCAGACTATGAGGTTGGTCCTATGAGCCTAGTGGAAGTGACGTTCACCGAGATGGACAGTCAGCGCACAATGGTTGAACTGAAGCAAACCAACTGGGAAGTGTTCGCCGACATGGCCGAAGGTGTCCGTGGTGGATACAATGCGGGTTGGGGTATGATTTTTGAGGGTGCCTACAAAGAAGCATGTGGCGGCTAATTGCTGTTAGTTGCTCTAGTTATTGCGTTCAGTTGAGGTGGACTTCTCTATGTTTGCCTTGACTGTACGCTTTGAGGGGAACTTAAGGGTAATCTTAGTTCCCTTTCCTTTTTCTGACTGAATTTCGAATTTTGTTTCATGCAATTCTGCTAGGTTATTAACAAGGGATAGGCCAAGGCCCGTGCCTTGCTGAGACCGGACAAGTGATGCAACGGCTTGCCCAAACGGGGTGACGGCCTTTTCTAGTTCAACGGCTGTCATACCAAGGCCTGTATCTTCGACAATAATCCAGATTGCTTTCTTCTGTTTGAGTGCACTTAGGGTAATGGTACCGCCTTCTTCGGTGAATTTTATCGCATTACTAATCAAGTTTAGCAGCATTTGCTTTAAGAGGCGCAAATCAGCATAGAGGATTGGTGTATTTTCTTGAATGGCTACCGCTAGCTTGAGGTTGCGCGTTGTTGCATCCTGTTCCATTAAATGGAAGATGTCGTCAAATAACTCATTGAGGTCGATAGGCTGTTCATTGAGTGTCAGGCTTTCCGCCTCTATTTTCGATAGATCAAGAATGTCATTGATGATGTGAAGTAAGTGGCCGCCACTTTTATGAATAAGGCTAGCGTATTCCTCATATTGTGGGGCTCCTATTTTTCCGAAAACTTGCTTTTCCATCATTTCCGAGAACCCGATGATTGAGTTCAGGGGCGTGCGTAGTTCGTGGCTCATGTTGGCTAGAAAGCTGGACTTTGCCTTATTGGCGATCTCGGCTTGGCGCATGTTTTCCTGTAAAATATTATGCCGCTGTCTTTGCCTAATAATATAGGCTGTGGCGAAAAGGGCGACTAGTGTAACGAGTGCAATGAGCAGTTTGTTGTTTGCAAGCCTTGCGTCCTTCAGGGCCGTCTCAGCCTCTTGTTGAGCTTTGATGGAATCAAGCCTAGCTTGCAGATTGACAATGCTTTTGCTGAAATTTTCTTGTTGCGTTCTAACAACTTCATCGCGCACACCATTTATAAGGTGGAAGGCATGTTCGTATTTGCGCTCAGCGGCTAGAATATGGGCCTCTGTTATTGTGGCGCGGACATCTGCTGCTTGTATTTTGAATGCTGGGTATTGGTCTAGGAAGTCGGCAGTACGCTGCTGATAACTGCGCGCGATCATGGGATTACCTAGTTGGGCGTTGCAGATAGCGAGGGCATGATAAAGCTCAAGGTCATACCAGGGGTCATCTGCGCCTATAATGAGTGCTTGCTGAGAGTGGTCAATGCAGTCTTCCCATCTGCTGGATTTTTGAGCGAGCTTCGATAAGCCCAAGTGCATATAATATAGCCCGGCTTGGCGGCCTGTTTGGCTTGTGAGTTGTTCGATGCCATAATAATAAGCTGCAGCGAGATCGGGCATGTTAGCGTCACTGAAGATTGCGGCGATATTATACAGTATGCTTTCCCGTTCGATTGGAATGTCTTCTTGCTCAGCGAGTGCTATTGCCTTGCTGTAATAGTTCAGAACAGAGTCTAGTTCGCCTATGTTTGTGTAGATATACCCGAGGATTGAATACCCCACGAGGCGCATTTTGTTGCCATCCGCTGTGTCGGGCAGTGCCTCGGTTTCCTGAATGATGAACAAAAGATTGTTTATGATGTTTCCGGGGTCAGCGCTCGTAGCTGTCTTTAAAGCAGCAACGAAATATTGCATCAAGGCCGTCATGTTTGCGGCAAGTCTTTCCGCTTCTTGGAAGCTTTCGTCCATCTGCGCTACTTCGCCAAGTACGTGGTGCTCTGTACTTTTTGCGAGGGTTGCATATAGGCTGAACTGCTGTTGCTGATCCGGTAGTTCCTTCGCTAGCTGCTTTGCTTCTTCCGAGATCATACGTAGGTCGATTAAGCTGCTGATGTCACTGAGGTGCAGGGTTAAGTCTTTGAGGAGGGTTACTTTTTTTTGTGGGTCAGTCTCGTTTCTAAGTTTTTGTTTAAGTTCATGAATGTGAAGCTGAGTGTCGATTGTGGAGGGTATGATAAGGGCCTGTAAAAGAGCTTCTGCTTTTTGTTTGATGGGTAGGGCTGGTTGTTCTTGCGCGCTGATAGAAAAGGCTAAAAGGCAGGCAAGCAGAAACCATCCACTTAAATATTGAGCAGATAGTTTGAATATGTTTGGAACCCACATGTGGGTTCGTAGATGTGGTCGGGACTGCAACACCAATATCTTTCCGCTAACATTTTATAGTTGAGGCTATTTTTGCACTCAATTAGCAAGAATTCGTTAATCAATTATGGCGGTGTGGTTGGCTTTTAGGAATATCTTAAACCCAACCCCGTTTCCTGAATGCCTTGAGCGTCTGTGTGAACTGAATTACTTCGTCCGGCGTGCCCAGTGAAATGCGGTTCCAGCCATCTTCTTTGGTCATGCGGCGGCCAACAAGAATACCGTTTTTTTTCATGTGTTTCTGATAGTCGGCCACTTTGCTGTTGATGCGGTGGAGAACAAAGTTAGTACTGCTTGGTATATGCCCAAGTTCAAGTTCCGCGAGGGAGTTGAGGAGTAGCGCTTTGGCTTTTTTGTTGGCTTTTAGGCTGGCTTCATAAAAGGCAGTGTCTTTAAGCGAGGCGGTGGCAGCAGCGGCACCTACTGCGCTTAAATTGACCATATTGGTAAAGCCACCAATAAGCTTCGCTGTGCTTTCTGTCGCGATGGCATAGCCTACACGTAGGCCGGCCATACCATGCACTTTAGAGAAAGTGCGGCTGATAATGAGGTTGTCGCGCCCCGCTTTGACTAGTGGCAACATGCTGCCATATTCAGCTGTTTCAGCTGTGGCATAATCAAAATAGGCTTCATCAATTAGGAAGGTGTGGTTCTCGGGCGCTTCGCTGATCCAGCCTGCTAGGTCTGCCTCTGGAATAATAGTGCCGGTTGGGTTGTTTGGGTTGCAGAGGTTGATGAGAACAGGGCCGTTTACAGCATTTGCGGCCGCCTTCATTGCATCAAGGTCGGTGGTAAAGTTGCTGCGCACAGGCACAAGCTTGACTGGCATGCCGAGGCGTGTGCCAAAATTGCGGACTTCGCCAAATGTTGGTGTGGTGTCAATGATTGTTGCGCCTTGCTGTTTGCATGCACCAACTGTCATGTAAAGTATCTCAGTTGAACCGCTGCCTAGGACAACGGACGCGGGAGTGACGCCTTCTTTGGCAGCGATTGCTTCTCTGAGGGACCTGATAACTTGGTCAGGATATCGGTTGTGTTCGTGCGCTACAGCTTCTTTGGCTGCTGTGATGGCGTGCGGTGACATGCCTGCGGAGTTTTCATTGAAATGCAGCTTTAGGGGGGAGGCACCTTTTCGAAACGGCAACATGTCGTCGCTCGCCCATGCTGCGGCTGTAAACCCGCCAGCACCGAGTGCAGTGGCTGCTACTGTGCCGCCTGCGATTGATTTAATAAGTGCTCTTCTTGACCACATATTTGTATCCTCCCCTTTATGCAGGGAGGCAGCTTGGGC
>CAXBKT010000093.1:0-14346 GCA_963976155.1 uncultured Kordiimonadaceae bacterium
CATGCTCAAAATGGGTGACCTCAAACATAATGCCTATACTCCCTTGACCGCTCTAGCCACGCGGTGCCGACTCCTTCACTGCTCACAGAAACAATGCTATTGTGCCTGACGCAGGAACAAAAGTCGAACATATCAACTTTTCTACAAATTTTTCAGTAACTTATCAGAGCTATCGGCCGTATTCCCCCGTTCGATTCGCTCTGTGTTCGTAACGACAATAAGATAAGATCGAAATGGCCATCACGTCAAGATAAAGTATAATTTATTACCAACCCCTACAATATCTTGTAATTTTTCTGTAATAGGCGCGCGTGCATTTACACTCAAAAAGTGCGAATCACCCCTCAAAAATCGTAAGAATCTAAGAAATTCAACGATTCGCGAAACTTTTTATCCAGAAACTAGATATAGTGGTTAAAGACTCTTATCACCCATAGCCAAGAACTTTTCACGACGAAGTTCCTTAAGGCGAACCCCATCAACGCCTGCCATATCCCGAAGGGAATTTTCAAGGCTATCGCCGAGCACATTCATCGCACGCTCACGGTCACGGTGTGCACCACCAAGCGGCTCTGCCACGATCTCGTCGATTACGCCCAGCTTAAGTAAATCCTGCGCAGTAATCTTAAGAGCATTTGCAGCATCTGTCGCTTTTTCACTCGTACGCCACAAAATAGTTGCGCAACCTTCCGGTGAAATTACGGAATAAATCGCATGTTCCATCATCAGCACTTTATTAGCCGCAGCAATCGCAACAGCACCGCCAGAACCACCTTCACCCACAATACATGTAGTTACGGGTGTCGTCAGACCTAGATAAGCGTCAGTTGACCGAGCGATCGCCTCTGCTTGGCCGCGCTCCTCAGCTCCTACACCCGGGTATGCACCAGACGTATCAACAAGAGAGATCACAGGCAGATTAAAACGATCTGCCATTTCAGCCAAACGAATAGCTTTACGGTACCCCTCAGGGCGCGCCATACCAAAGTTGTGTTTCAAACGACTTTCAGTGTCTGAACCTTTTTCATGGCCCATCACGACGCATGCTTCACCGCGAAAACGGGCAAGGCCACCTATAAGAGCCAAGTCTTCGCCGAAGGTGCGGTCACCCGCAAGCGGCGTAAATTCTGTGAACAAATGCTCTATGATATCAGAAAAATGCGGCCGCTCCGGATGACGGGCTACCTGAATTTTCTGACTTGGCGACAAATCAGCATACGTATCTTTGAGAAGCTTACCGAGCTTTGTTTCAAGCTGGCCAACTTCTGAAGAAATATCAACATTACCAGAACCACCAGCGAGACTTCTCAACTCACGGATTTTACCTTCCAGTTCGGCGATTGGCTTTTCAAACTCGAGGAACGTCATCATTCCGCCAACTTCCTTTTCTTTTATTTTTTTATGCTGTTCTTTATTCATCTGCACAGTAAACCATGTTTATGCTCGCGGCGCAAAATCCTTGATGCAGCCCATAATGTCAAGCGTTCAAATCACCGACCCAACCCTGCAATAGTACGAGCCATTTTAATGATCTCCACTAAGTGGATGTTTGTTCAAAACCAATTTTTTCAAGCGTTCTTCAAGGACATGGGTATAAATTTGTGTTGTTGAGATATCTGCATGCCCCAACATCTGCTGCACTGCTCGCAAGTCAGCACCGTACGCAAGTAAGTGCGTTGCAAAGGCGTGGCGTAACTTATGCGGGCTAACAGCGCTCGGCATAAGGCCCGCGACCACGGCAAGTTCTTTCATCAATTGTCCAACACGCCGACGTGTTAAATGGCCTTCTTTCCCCCGCGAGGGAAACAAATAAGGCGACTGTACTTTCTGTTTAGCATCAAGCACCTTCAAGTAGGCAGCAATCGCCAGCCGTGCCTTGTCACCAAGCGGCACCATACGCTCTCGCCCACCTTTACCACGCACCATAATCATCGCAGTATCAGGCCCCACTGCACGGCGCGGCAAGGTGACTAATTCACTAATGCGAAAGCCTGTCGCATAGAGAGTTTCAACAAGCGCATGGAGCCTCATGTTTTCAAGCTTACCGCCTGCTGCCAACTCCGCCGCGGTATCAAGAAGTTGATCAACATCTTTTTCTGATAACAGTTTCGGCAGCGGTTGGGCCAAACGCGGGCCTTCAATGTTTGTGGCAGGGTTATCAGCTCTCAAACCATCGCGGTACATAAACAAAAATAGTTGCCTGATGGCAGAAAGGCGCCGCGCCACTGTCGTGGCCTTCAAGCCCTCTGCCTTTAAGTAAGCCAAATATTCTCTGATATCTTCCGCACTAGTGGTTTCGTAATCGGTGCTAATAATCTCCTCAAAATGAGTAAGATCCCTTGCGTAGGCAAGCAGACTATTTTTTGCCCGGCCTTTTTCAGCCACCAGCATTTCAAGAAATTGGTCTAATATAGCGCTATTGCTCATAGGAGCCCTACTCCGCTATAGCCCTTGACCAACAAGCATCTCTACAGCTATCAACCGAGCCTCTTCTTCAAGGCCAAGCTCCATCAAGCCGCCCAAAAGAGACCCAGCAAGAGCTCCAGAAACTGTTGCAGGGCCACCCTCTGACATTAAAGTAAAGCTCAGCGCTAAGGCTTTGGGTATATCCTTGTTTTGAACGGCGATCAGATACCGTCGCCACAAGGCTACTGACGGCGTAGTACCCGCGAAAGCTGCAGGGCCGTCCTCTAACAAACTCCAACTTTGTTCCGGAACAGCAACACCAAGTGCTTCAAGGGTTGTAAACAAAAGACTAGCCTTAGCATGCCTATCTTCCTGCTCTGCCTCACCCTGCCACCATAAAGACAATACTTGCTCCGAAATGTTTGGTGCATTGTCCCCACCCACAACGGCAAGTAATGGTGCAAGCCCAATCAAATCGCGGTCAACATCAGCAGAACCTGCACTTTCAGCGCGGAGCGCAGTGAACCACTGCTGAGCTAATTGCTGATCACCACTAATTAAGGCAGCGCGTGCCAGCACAGCAGCAATCTTTCCGGCCTTAGGCGTCGGGAGAATATCTTTTGTTACACCGATGTAACCACCCGCTGTATTAGCAGCAATACGCTGCTCAACTGAGCGCTGCCACAACTTACTAAGGGCGTCAGCACGCAGAGGGCCAGCATCTGCTTGGCTACTCAGGTTAACAAGCGCAGCATCTATAATGAACCGCCGATCACTCTCAAGCGCTGATAACGCAGTTTCTGTTTCATCCACTAAGGGCTGATGGTTTACGGCAAAAGCAGCTAAGCTTTCAGCATCTAGCCAAGTACGGCGCACGGCCAAACCCATGAGATCAACTTTGGCAGCACGCTCCACACCAGGAAGTGACAACATCATCCGCACAGCAAGTGGATTAACGTCATCAAGTGCCAAAAGTGGTACTTTTGCGCGCGCCAGCCTTGCCATAGTAACTTCAAGTAAGTCTACTTGCAGACTATTAGAAAGTGCGGCTACTTCTGCAACAACCGTACCCGGCGCCTGAGATGCCTCAATCAAAATTTGGTCAATAAGCTGATAAAATGTTGGTCGAATTTGAGCAATTTCTTCAAGGATACCCAATTGGAAATCAACACCAACACGGTTGCCTCGCGCCGCCTGGCAAAAAGCCGCTAGACGCAGCCAATAAGGGTCAGCGTCCGTTGCGCGCTCAGCCGCCGCCAAAGCGCAAGCATCCGTTAGCTCGCCTTTCAATAAATGCTTATTCGTGAAATCTTTAACAAGAGCCGACCAATCACGCTCAGCAGGCAAACGCTCTAGTAAAGCGATATATCCTGCAACGTCACCAAGACTTGCCAGCAACGACAACCGCGCCTGAACGATAGCAAGGACATCACTATCTCCCTCAGGGGCAGGTAGTGTAACGCCAGATTTGGCTATTTTTTTCGCAATTACTGCAAGTGCACGCGATCTCGCCGCACCTTCGTACGCCGCATAACCTACAACCACCGCAGCTCTATCATAATCCGCCCAAAAGCTTGCATCATAGCCTTCAGCCACCGGTAAAAGGCCAACACCTGACGGATCAAGAAGCTCCAGAGCAGCAGCTTCAAGGAACTGCGCCTCTGCTAGATCAGTTTCTGGGTTCGCTACAATCAGCGCCGAGCCCTCTAAAGAAGGCTCGGCTGACGCCAAATCTAAAGTTTCACTTGTTAAGGCTTCCTGTTCTTCACCCTCAGCTAGAGGCTGCGGCACAACAATTGGTGCTGGCGGCACTATCACACTGCCTTTAGGTACAAATGGTTGTGGCAGGATACTTTGGGGGCGCCCTAGCGCAGGCCCTTCTTGACGCCGCATTTTAGGGCTATCACCAAGATAATACCGCTCGCGACTCACGCGCTCGCCTGAGCTCTCACTCTTAAGCTGCTCATCAGCTGTTTCAGCCGTAGCAGCTTGGCTTTGTTCTTCTGCTTGCTGAGGGTCAGCAGTATCTTGCGCCCATAATGGTCCAACTGTAAGCGCTACGCATAGCATAAGCGCACAAACACCAACACTCCCTTTCAAAGGGACTAGATTTTTATGAAGGGAAGCGATCATTATTCAGTGTCTTTGTGACCTTTTCAGATGGCGCAGGAATATCCCACGTCATTAAAAAGGCGGCACCACCAACAAAGGTAACAGCTACAACAAGAATGATAATTTGCGTCATTTTCGACATTAAAAAACCCACAGTGCACATTAAGTAGAAGAAGCTTGCTTTCCCTCTTAACGGAAGCAAACGATCAAGTCCAGCGGGGCAACCAATTCCTATGGTTTATCCCTCTAATTATATATCCACCCCCTTTGCGGCCAAATTATGAAATCTGCGGCTCTATCTTCAATAATGGAGCAAGGCATCAAAAAAAGCTTGGCGCTGCGATCTTCCCCCTTATAAAGGCAACTATGACCAAACATTCTCGAAACAAACCCCACGACCAATCATTCAGCGCAGCGTCTCTAGGTGTTGACAGCACGATCGTACTTGTTGGCCTTATGGGTGTCGGCAAAACAACCGTAGGCCGTCGCCTTGCTAAAAAGCTTGGGCTTGGATTTGTTGATTCCGACCATGAGATAGAGCAGGCCGCTGACATGACTGTCGGTGAAATATTCGAAAAATACGGCGAAGATGATTTTCGTTCCGGTGAGCGGCGTGTCATCGCCCGTTTGCTTGATGATACCCCGCAAGTGGTAGCAACCGGTGGTGGCGCTTTTATTAATGATGAAACCCGCAAACTAATAAAACGAGAAGGTATCTCCATTTGGCTTGATGCTGATGTGAATATCCTTGTCGAACGTACCAGCCGTCGAGATACGCGCCCCCTACTGAAAAACGGCGACCCAAAAGAAATTCTCGCTCGGTTATCGACAGAACGCACACCTTATTATGCGCAGGCCGATTTAAAGGTAGTTTCCAGTGACGGCTCTCATGATCATGTGGTGAATGCCATCATCGAAGCACTTATGGAGCGAAACGAAAAGAAGATACGAAATGCCTAAGGAAACTGCCAACATAGTACATCTGCCGCTTGGTGACCGCTCATATGACATCACCATTCAAGAAGGCATCATGGATACGCTTGGCGACTATGTTACGCCGTTACTGAAAAACAAACGTGTTTTCATCGTCACGGAAAGTAACGTCGCAGCTCTTTATGAAAATAAAGTATCTACGTCTTTAACCGCTTCTGGCATAACGCAGCACTGGTTTCATCTCACGCCCGGTGAAAACACTAAATCCTTTGCCGTTTTTGAAAAACTGACCAATGACTTACTAGGTACAGGCATTGAGCGCACAGATGTAATCTTAGCACTCGGCGGCGGTGTCATCGGCGATTTAGCGGGTTTCGCGGCTGCCAGCATTTTGCGTGGTATCAACTTTATCCAAATTCCAACAACACTATTGTCGCAAGTAGATAGCAGTGTGGGCGGCAAAACCGGTATCAATTCGCCGCACGGTAAAAACTTGGTAGGGGCGTTTCACCAGCCTCTCGCCGTTTTGATCGACCCCAATGTTTTGGGCACTTTACCAAAACGCGAACTTCAAGCGGGGTATGCCGAAGTACTAAAATACGGCCTGATTGATGATGCAAGTTTCTTTGACTGGCTCATTGAAAACGGCCCAACATTGCTTGGCAACACGCCCAGTAATGGTCAGATGGCTGCCCAAATTCATGCTATTAAAACCAGCTGTGAAGCCAAAGCCCGTATTGTTGCCGAAGACGAGCACGAAAGCGGTAAACGCGCACTCCTTAACCTTGGCCATACATTCGGACACGCCTTAGAGGCAGAGTGTGGTTACGATGGCACCCTATTGCACGGAGAAGGCGTCGCAATTGGCATGGTCATGGCGCTTGATCTGTCCACTCGCCTTGGCATTGCACAAAAGACTGACCGAGATAGACTTGTTGCACATCTAAAAGCTACAGGGCTGAAATGGTCCGCGGCTGAAATCGGTGTAGATCTTGACGCTAAAAAGCTCGTTTCCCATATGGCTAAAGATAAGAAAGCCGAAGCGGGATCAATTGGCTTTATTCTTGGTGGTATTGGCAAAGCGGCTATGCACCGAGGTGTAGAGCTTGATCTTGTTGAAGCAGTTATGCATGATTCTATTGAGGGAATATTAGCTTAAGCGCTATAATCCACTCAGATACCATGTTGATCAGACGCTAACGCGATTGGAACTTATTTATGGACGGCGCAGCCGCCACTCTTTTCGACAACGAATTCTGGATCACCACTGGTGCGATATTCGTTCTATTACTATTGTCCGGCTTCTTCTCAGGTTCAGAAACAGCCCTAACAGCAGCATCGAAAGCGCGCATCCACCAGCAGGCCGCTAGTGGCAATAAAAAGGCGAAACGCGCCTCTGAACTCATAAACGACAAAGAGCGTTTAATTGGTGCCATTTTACTTGGCAACAATCTCGTAAACATTCTGGCTTCCGCGCTTGCTACAAGCTTGCTCATGAGCCTTGTGGGCGAGCAAGGCGTTGTTTATGCCACGTTAGTGATGACCATTTTGGTCCTGATTTTTGCAGAGGTTCTGCCGAAATCATACGCCATTGCTGACCCTGATCGAATGGCTCTGAATGTTGCGGGTATTATCCGGTTAATTGTAATTATTTTTTCCCCTATTGTTGCTGTCGTGCGCCATGTGGTTCGCCTAACCCTTAAAGTATTTGGCGTAGATATCAGCTCTATGGGACAAGCGCTATCTGCTCAGGATGAGATCCGCGGCGCAATTGATCTTCATCAGCACGAGGGAAATCTTGTCAAAGAAGACAGGCACATGCTGGGCTCCATTCTCGACCTTGAGGATGTTACAGTCGAAGACGTAATGGTGCACCGCTCCGCAATGCATGCTATTGATATCAATAGTAAACCCGACGATATTATCGCTGCTGTTGTTCGCAGTAATTATACCCGCCTCCCCCTTTATGAAGGCGACGTGGAGAATATTATTGGCGTACTTCACGCCAAAGACGTATTACGCGCCATGCTCCGCGCAGGTGTGCAAAAGCACCGCTTCAACGTAAAGCGTATTATGAACAAACCTTGGTTTGTGCCTGAAACCACCACACTTAAAGAACAACTGAATGCTTTTCTGGAGCGTAACGCCCACTTCGCGCTTGTAGTGGATGAGTATGGTGCAATACAGGGCCTCGTAACCCTAGAGGACATTCTGGAAGAAATTGTTGGCGATATTGCTGATGAACATGACTTTGAGGTCCCTGGAGTTAAAAGTCAGAGCGACGGCACCGTCCATGTAGAAGGATCAGTCACAATCCGCGACTTAAACCGTATGATGGATTGGAACTTGCCGGACGATAATGCGATCACTATCGCAGGCCTTGTCATCCACAAAGCCGAAACAATTCCAATCGTTGGTAAAAGCTTCGTTTTTGATGGTTTCCGGTATGAAATTACAGCACGGTCTCGCAATCAAGTGACCGGCCTCTCTATTAAAAAATTACGCTAATCAACAAAAAATTAAGCATATAAGGCACTATTTTCCTTCATTTTTGGAAGTTAGTGTCTTTTTTGTGCAGGGTTTAGCCCTTGGTTCGTCAAAGTAAGCGAACCCAAGTGTGCAGGATGAGGATCAGGGAGGGTCCCGGCGCAAAAACTAACAACAGGGTTCACGGAATTTCTAGGCACCGTTGGCGAGAGTCTTCCCTCTCATTCCTTCGGGCTACCCGGGGCGCTGTTGTGACCACCCTTGCAATAGCGCCCCACTTCTCCCACCACCATTATTATGCATCTGGGTAAACACGTGTTTGCTTTACCTTGCCGTAAGCAAAACCAGTATCCATTGATGCCACCCCAGCAATGCGGTGAATACGGGTGCGCACCAGCGTTTCATAGGCCTCTAAGTCTGGTACAATGACCTTCAAAAGATAGTCGCAGTCTCCCGTCATCAAGTAACAGTCCTGCACCTCTTCGATACGGCTGATGGCCTCCTCAAACGCTTTCACACCTTCGGTTGTATGCTGAGTCAAACGAACACGCACAAAGGCTGTCACCGCATGACCAAACGCCTTTTGGTCAACAAGTGCTGTATATCCTTTTATAATATTTTGCTGCTCTAAGTTTCGGACCCGGCGAAGGCATGGTGAAGGTGACAAATTTACCCGAGCTGCTAGCTCATGATTTGTCAGCCGACCATCCTTTTGAAGCTCTCTAATTATCTGACGATCTTTTGCATCCATTTTCAATCTCACATTAGCATATTCTGCCAACAAATAATCACTTCACCACAAACAACGCAACTAAATGCTGATCATATTGGAATATAATTTATAAAATATAGTAAAGTGGAGCTGAGCACATGATCAAAGATAACAAAACAAAACAACCGGGCTTTGCCACACGGGCAATTCATCATGGCTATAATCCGCAGGATGCAAACGGCGCCCTAACACCGCCCGTGCATTTTACCTCTACATTTGCGTTTGAGACCGCTGAGCAAGGCGGTGAGATTTTTGCCGGCGAACGTGAGGGCTATTTCTACTCTCGCATCTCAAACCCCACGCTTGACCTCTTGGAAAAACGCATAGCGACCCTCGAGGGCGCTGAGGCAGGCCTCGCAAATGCGTCTGGCATGGGTGCAATTTGCTCAGCGCTCTGGACCTTCCTTGCCCCCGGCGACGAATTGATCACGGACAAAACACTATACGGCTGTACCTTTGCTTTCATGCGGCACGGCCTCGCTAAATTTGGCATTAAAGTTACGCATGTTGATATGCGCGACGCCAAAAACCTTGAGGCAGTTATCAGCGACAAAACCAAAGTCGTGTATTTCGAAACACCGGCCAACCCCAACATGCGCCTTGTCGATATTGAAGCGATCTCCGAGGTGGCACATTCTGTCAGTGCGAAAGTTATCGTGGACAACACTTATGCGACCCCGCTGCTGACGCGCCCAATCGAATTTGGTGCTGACATTGTTGTGCATTCTGCTACCAAATATTTGGGCGGCCATGGTGACCTAGTTGCAGGCCTCGTTGTCGGCACAAAAGAAGACATCGCTGAGATGCGCCTTGTTGGTATGAAAGACATGACGGGTGCCGTCATGGCCCCTATGACAGCGATGTTGGTGACACGCGGTATCAAAACCCTTGAACTGCGCATGGCGCGTCACTGTGAAAGCGCGATGATGATCGCTAAAATGCTGGAGCAGCACCCTGCGATTGGCCCTGTTTACTATCCGGGTCTCGAAAGTTTCGAGCAGCATGAGCTTGCAAAAAAGCAAATGAGCCAATTTGGCGGCATGATTGCCTTTGAACTGAAAGGTGGCAGGCAAGCAGGCATTGACCTGATGAACAAGCTTGAGATGATCCAATGTGCCGTCAGCCTTGGTGACTGCGAAACATTAGTCCAGCACCCAGCTAGCATGACCCACTCAACCTATACCGAGGAAGAACGTGCCGAGCATGGCATTAGCGAAGGCCTCGTGCGTCTGTCTATCGGCTTAGAAACACCAGCTGATATCCTCAATGACGTTATGACAGCGCTGGACGCATAAGAATTTCATAAAACCTATCGATGCCCGGACAGTGTATACTGGCCCGGGCATTTCTTTGCCTGCGCCTCTTTAAGTCACGGCTGGTAAACTTCACCAAAGTTACTTACCAAAAATAAAAGCCCGCCCGGATGTACCGAGCGAGCTTCTTTAAAACTACAGACGCAGCGCTTTAAGCGAGACCTTTTTCCATGGCACTGCTTAAGCGGCGTGCGAAGGCAGCCGGATCATCCAGAGGCTCACCCTCAAGAATTTGCGCCTGATCAAAGATAAGCCAAACAGGGTCAGCAAGAGCATCAACCGCGCCTGTTTCACCTGCTTTTTCAGCCAGCTTACGAATAACAGCGTGTGTCGGGTTCACTTCGAGCACTTTGGCTGTTTCATGATTAAGCTGGTTGCTCGCTTTAAGGATACGTTCCATCGCCATATCCATGCCGCTATCACTTGCGACAAGGCATGATGCCGTTTCAGTCAAACGACCTGAAGCACGAACTTCTGACACTTTCTCGCCGAGCACCTCTTTCATAAGGGTCGTGAGTGTTGTCATCTGGCCTTCAGTTGCTTTCTCTTTCTTCTCGCCTTCATCTTTTGCTTTGGCGATATCGTCAAGATCATCCGCACCGCGTGTGATGGACTTGAATGGTTTGCCATCAAAATCCGGTACAGATTGCAGCCAGAAATCATCAACAGCATCACCCATCAAAAGTACTTCGATGTCACGAGACTTAAAGCCTTCAAGCTGTGGGCTTTTGCGCAGAGCAGCTTCATCGGTACCTGCGATATAATAGATAGCGCTTTGCTTGTCTTTCATCCGGCCAACATAGTCAGCAACCGTCGTCCAACCCTCTACCGCTGTAGACTTGAACCGGGCAAGTTTCAGGATCTGGTCACGGCGCTCGAAATCTTCATAGATGCCCTCTTTGATAACGCCGCCAAATTCTTCCCAGACGCCCTCAAACTTCTCAGCGTCTTTCTCAGCCATTTTTTCAAAGTCACCAAGTACCTTCTTGGTAATCGCTTTTGACATACGGTTCACAACAGGGTTGTTCTGCAGCATCTCACGGCTAACGTTAAGCGGTAAATCTTGGCTATCCACAACACCGCGCATGAAACGCAACCAACCCGGTAGCAAGTCGGTACCCTCGTCAGAGATGAAGACCTTCTTCACATACAGTTTTACACGGTTTTTGCGTGCAGGATCAAATAGGTCCATCGGCTTTTTGGTCGGCACAAACAGAAGCACTGTGTATTCCTGCATACCTTCCACTTTATAGTGAAGCTTATGTGCAGGCTCGTCAAAAGCGTGCCCTACATGACGGTAAAATTCAGTGTACTGTTCGTCAGTAATGTCAGATTTCGGGCGCGCCCAAATTGCTGAGCCGTCGTTTACAACTTTGGCTTCTTCCGCTTCTTTGTCTTCGCCGCCCTTGATTGCAAGCGTGATCGGAATTTCAATATGGTCACTGTAAGTTGTTACGATAGTTTTAAGGCGGTACTGCTCCATAAACTCAGCAGCATCTTCCTTAACATGCATAACAATCTGCGTACCTTGTGAAGCTTTCTCAGCTTCCGCAATCTCATACGTACCTTCGCCGTTACTTGTCCATGCCCAAGCTTGTTCGTCACCTGCTTTGCGGCTTGTGACAACAACGCTGTCAGCAACCATAAACACAGAATAGAAACCAACACCAAACTGGCCAATCAACTGTACGTCTTTTTTGCTGTCACCGGTAAGCTTATCAACAAAGTTTGCAGTACCAGACCGCGCGATAGTACCGAGGTTCGCAATCAAATCATCGCGGTCCATCCCAATACCATTATCAGCAACCGTGATTGTTTTTGCTTCGGCATCAACAGTGATAGCGATGCCAAAATCCTCTGCGTCAGACTTAAGCACAGAATTTGTCAGCGTTTCATAACGCAATTTGTCACATGCATCTGATGCGTTTGAGATAAGCTCGCGAAGGAAAATTTCACGCTCTGAGTAAACGGAGTGCACCATCATATGCAACAAGCGGGAGACCTCCGCTTCAAAGCCCATTTTTTCAGTTTTTGTTTCAGTTTTAGCGTCTGACATTTTTTGCCTCTGGTTATCTTATGTATTAATGCATTCTCCGCCCAAAATGGCAGAGAACAAGTTACTGACCCTCATTTAAGAAACCTTGACGGAAGATCAAGGCCTGACTGGGTCTATTCGGTTTTTGTTTCTAGGAAATCAGCGCGAGCACGCCTTAAAACTTCTGCGTCACTACTATTCAACTTGAATACCCACCCTGCGGTCATGTCGCGGATTGCAGCTGCCTCGGCTTCACCATCCTCTGGTGCAGCCACTAGAACACCACTTTCACCCTCACCACGCATCTCGATGTCAAAAGCGGCAACAAACTTTGCCCAAACACTGCCTTCCATCTCAAAAATTTCTGTTGTAATTGTTAGACCGTCATGTGTGGTAAGTGTCGCTGTCTGCACAGGGTCAGAGAGAGGATTACTAAGCTTGCGCACGTCATCAAACGAAAAACTGCTGATTACTCTGGCTGGTTCACGGAGCTGCCAATAAGCCGCTGCCGTCTCACCCTCTCGCAAACCTTGCATAACAAAATTAGTTTCTTCTAGTTTCCGTGTAAGCCAAACCCCGCCAACCTTCACATCGCTGACACGCTTTTCATCAATCTCAAGGATATTACTATCAAGCCACCATGATGGGTCAGCAGAAGCTTCCGCAAGCTCGGTTACGAGCCACGCGCGTGTATCTCTCTCCTGAAAGACATAAGTAAGGGATTTACCATTTGGGCTGCCTGTACGTTTGCCCATATCAAACTGAAGCAACACCCCATCAGTATCGTCCTTCAAAGCAACTGATAGTGCCTTGCCGCCAAGTTCAAGCCTATCGAAACGGCCTTTATTTGCAGTTTTTGGCTCACGGCGATCAGAAAGTGCGATACCACGCAGCAACGCAACAACTTTATCATTCGCTACTTTATAGTTACTGCGTTCCCGCATAACCCAACCACTATCCGCACGTGCTATAGTTGCCGTACCACCAGCTTGGTGCAATTCTATTGCTTGCACTTCATTGATCCGCTCTTCGAGACCACTAAACGTGCGCTCACCGCGCGCGCCTTGCTCGCGTGTTGGATCTTCTCCAAACATCACCCAAATCGCGCCTAAGATGGCAAAAAGAGTGAGATAACCAAGGATATTTGTTGTTCGTTCAGACATTCAATTGTTGGCCCATTTATGTCTTGTGATGTTGTTTGTGTAGGTTATTGCCCTGCGCGTCTACGAAGATAAAGTCGCAAAAGCACAAGTAAAATAATCAAGAGTGGCACGAGCGCAATATTCAGAAACGCCAGCCATTTACCAAGCCCGACAATCTCTGCCCTCAAACCACGCTTTACTTCCCGTAAAGCTTTACGTGTTTCGAGCATCTGCGTACGGAATTTTTCAATTTCCGCTTCCAGTTCACTAGAAAGCACAGCCCCTTCTTCTGGTGCTTGCCCCTCAAGGTCAGCAATCCGCATTTCAAGCGCACTTAGCTCATCTTGGAGAACACTTTCCTCTGATAAGTATTTTGCTTCGGCATCACGGCGCAAACTATCTACCACATCAAACGGGCGCTTGGAAATACCCCGCCCCCGTAGATTAAGGAGAGCTTCCGACCCTGAAATATGATCAGCCAAGTTGAGAATAAAACTGCCGTTGCCAGCAAGCGGCACTACAATTCGCTGCCCGAGAAGTTCCTGCAACTGCACCCAAAAGCGATCTTCAAACATGTCACTGTCACTACCGAGCACAATATTAATAGTGCCTTCAGCTACAGCAGGGTTCTCAACAGGTCCACCCTCTTGGGTAACTCTGTCCGGGAACGCTGTCTTTGCCGACCCGCTGACACGCGCAGCGAGCGTATAACTTTCACCCGTTGGTTCCAAGTCACGGAGCAACCCATCAGGGTCTGGTTGGCCCACTGCACGACTAGCATCATACAGCATGGCTGCCGCACTTGTACTTACCAACGGACTGAACTTAGTTGTTGCCCCTTCAAGTGGCCGCAACACACCGGCACTAGCGATGTTCAACACTTCAACCGAGCCAGTCACAATATCATCTTTGGCCAGAAAGTCGCTACGAATACCCAGCCAGAACACATAATCTTTAATTGAGTCTGGTCCGTAACCACCCATCTGTACGCGCTGCGCAAGCGAACCATCGCCAACCACTTTACCTTCCGGCATAGAGACACCCCAAGCTGCAAGAAGCGGCCCAAGCGTGGAGCTGCTAGGCTCCATCGCGCGCGGGTTCATTGCTTCGGCGTGAGGATCTAGGAAGATAAGCGCGCGCCCACCT
>CAXBKT010000094.1:0-14315 GCA_963976155.1 uncultured Kordiimonadaceae bacterium
CAAATGCCCGCACGCCGCCCGGTGAATAAGATGACCGGGAAGATGTCTCTGTTACAAGGGTTGAAAAACGTGAGCGGGTTTCCTTGTACCCAATCGTGTTCACGTTGGTGATGTTATCGGCGATTACTCCAACGCCTTCAGTGAAAGCCTGAAGGCCGGATACGCCGGCTGCCAAAGCAGTGAATGCCATTTTACTTCTCCTAAACTCTTTTGCATTTTCACATTACTGTGGCGTTCTGCTGTTGCGTTCATCCCCTTGGGAAATCTCGCTAAGGCCGGGCACTTCGGTCCAGCCATATCAGTAGGATGAGGCCCTAAGGGTTTCTCACCAAACTAAGAATATCTGTCTGCGGCACAGTGTTCGGGCCGATCGTGAAGGTTGGGATACCACTTGCTGTGTTAACCGCTGTAATGGTTTCTTGGACCGCTACTCCAGTTGTTAAAGCCTGGCCCTCAGCATCTTCTGCAACTATCTTCAATTGATAATTGCCAGCCTCAACTAGGTTTCCGCTGTTGTCTTTACCGTCCCAGTTGAAATCATGAAGGCCAATGCCCAATTCACCGGCAGTCTCGAACACAAGGTTATTGTCTTGATCGAGCACTTGAAGTGTATGCTCACCAGCGGTTTCTGCATTACTATACTGCCATTTGATACCATCAGTTGTGTGATCCCCAAAAGGAGCCTCCACAAGGGCGTCATAGCCAAGGTAACCTGCAATATTCCCAATATTGTTGAGCTGGGTGAGGGCGTTTAGCTGTTCCAAATTCTGGTTCGTGCGGATTTGTTGCTCAACACCAGTGAAGGCAACAAGTTGGTTAGTAAACTCACCGCTGTCCATCGGGTCCAATGGATCTTGATTTTGTAGCTGTGTGGTCAGCAGGGTTAGAAAGTCGCTGAAATCACTAGCGAGTTTTGCGCCGTCTTGCCCGGCTTTTGTCTGGGCTGCGGCTGCTGCACTGGCTCCAACTGCTTCTATTGGCATAATCTTATCCTAAGTCCTGCTGTTACTCTAAACCCGGACATCAAGGCCGGTTTCAGGTGTTACACGCGACAGGATTTCTTCCAATATCGCTGCATTTGTTTGTTCTGCATTCGTGGGGGCTTCGTCGCCAGTGGCTGCGTTGCCGTCAGCATCAGTTTGGCCCAATTGTTCCTTAAGCCGATCCTGATGCATTGCTTCAGCGAATGCCTTGCCAGCACTTTCGCCGTCGCTCGTATCAAGGCTAAAGGAAATACCGCGGACTTCACGTTGTAGAAGCGAAAGTGTTTCGGGGCGTTCTACCATGACTTGGGCCGCGACTTTGCCATCTGCACCAAATTGCATTTTAACTTGTACGCGACCTAGTTCAGCCGGGTCTAATCTCATCGTAAATTCATTCGCGCCATTTTTAACGGCATTCGTTACCTGCAAATTTAGCTGCTTGGCAATCTGCCCGCCCATATGGGGTGAAGCTTTGCCGCCTAGTATTCCCATGCTTGTTAAGAAATTACTTTCACCGCGCAGACCACTAAGCCCGCCAGCGAAGGTATCAGCTGAAAAGCCTTCCCCTACGCCAGATAAGCGTTCAGGAGTCCAGCTAATGGGTGCCGTTTGAATATTGGCAGGCTGGGGGGCGTTATTCGCGCTCGTATTTCGAGCAAGGTTAGGTGCACCTTTGTGGTCATCAGGGCTTTGTTGTTTCTGTTCGCCAGATTGTTCATTGCCGGATTGATTGTTTGTAGAAGTTTGGGCTGTTGCCGAAGTTGTTGCTGTACTTGTCTGTCCCTGTGCAACCGAAGAGTTGCCCGCGGTAGGGGATTTTTTTGCAGTATTGGATACTGCCTGAGTTTGTACACCGTGCGCTTCAGCTTCTGCAGCTTTTAGAGCTTTAATGCTTGTGGCTGCTGGTTGATCTTTGGCAGACTTCGTTGCTGCGGCATCATTGGCGCTATCAGCTAGAGTTTTTCCGGCCTCAGAAGTTTGAGCTGATGCTGTTTTGTTTGTCGCAGCAATTTGCTGTGCGTCAACTGCCGCTTTTGCCACTTGGGCATCAGTTGGTGTTGCTCCTGTTTCAACCACTGTCGGTATAACATTGGATGCGGTGATTGTAGCTGCTGAAGATGCAAGTGCGGTAGGCGCAGTTGGGGCTGCAGCGGCAGCACCATTGGTAATCACACCAGCACTAGTTGCGGACTGTGCAGCAATGAGTTCGGGTGTAATGAGCGCCTCTAATTCTGCAATAGGTAGTAAATGAACACCGTTTTGGGCACTTCCTTCAGGTGATTGTATAATAAGGAATTGTGACGGGGAGCCCCCGCCAGTAGCTTGTGCTTGAACCGCCGTGCCAGCCTGAACCGTGCTTTCAGTATTGCCAAACAGTGCTGCGAAATTCTCTGATGTTACTTTTACAAGTTGATATCCCTCAGCTGGTAACTGAGCGGCGACTTCACTGGGAAGGTCAACGCTTTTACCAGCTGTAGCTAGTGTTGTTTGTCCTGGCGCGGCGTTACTTGCTTCATGTGTGGGATCAATGTTGGTTACAGCATATAGGTTAATGCTGCCGTCGCTAATTGCCTGTGCGAACGGACTGGTTTCTCCAGTGCTTTGAAGTGCGGCGGCGAACTGTTCTGCAAACCCAGTGTTGACGCTTCCTGCTGAAGCTGTCCCCAATAAGGCGGCCATAGACTGCGCTGGGTTAGCGCCTTGGCCTTGCATCATTTGCTCAATTGCATTCATTCTTATCTACCAATCCTATCCACTCCCGGCAGAGTGGCGTTACCTTTCGCTGGTTAATAAGCAAATGACGGGCCAATTTCGGTGGGTAAGTGGAATCTGTTGGAATCTTTGATGGATTCAATGTGAATCGGCAGACTTAGTTTTCCAGTTTTGGGTAATATGTGGTAAAAGTACCGTTGTTGCCGGGCAAAAAGCGAACCACGTCAAAATTGGTGGAAACACTTGCCTCTTTAAGCTTCTGCCCTTATATGCTGCGGCAGAAACATATAAAATATGACAAAAGTGGTATGATATGACAAACGCCTTGAATAGCCTTGGATTTGCAGCCCCACCAGCGGAAACGCGGGTCGTTGTCGCCATGTCGGGTGGTGTGGATAGCAGTGTAACAGCGGCTCTCCTGAAAGAAGAAGGCTATGATGTTGTTGGTATTACCTTACAGCTTTATGATCATGGTGTTGCTGTTCAGAAGAAGGGTAGTTGCTGCGCAGGACAAGATATTCATGATGCCCGCCGTGTTGCTGAAGAACTTGGCATTCCTCATTATGTGCTAGATTACGAAAGCCGTTTTAAAGAGAAAGTGATGGAAGAGTTCGCTGATAGTTATATCAAAGGCGAAACTCCAATCCCCTGTGTGCGTTGTAACCAAACTGTCAAATTTAAAGATCTTCTCGACACCGCCCGTGACCTTGGCGCTGACTGTATGGCGACGGGTCATTATGTGCAGCGTGTTGTTGGAGAAGATGGTAAAGCGCAGCTGGTTCGTGGTGTTGATAACGGTAAGGACCAGAGCTATTTCCTTTTTGCATCAACACAGGAGCAAATGGAATTTTTGCGTTTTCCTCTAGGTGGGATGGATAAAGAACAAACGCGCAAGCATGCAGAGCGTTTTGGCCTTGAGATAGCTGATAAGCCTGATAGTCAGGATATATGCTTTGTTCCTGAAGGGCGTTACGTGGACGTGATTGAGCGCCTGCGACCCGGCGCTATGGAGCCTGGTAATATTGTAGACTTGGATGGGAACGTGCTCGGCGAACATAAGGGTATTGTACGCTATACAATTGGTCAGCGTCGTGGCATTGGGATTGGTGGTACTGCTGATCCACTCTATGTTGTTAAGCTTGATCCTGCGAAAAAGCAGGTCATTGTTGGCCCTAAGGAAGCTCTAGAAACACGAGAACTTGGTGTTAAAGAGCTAAACTGGATTGGTGAGGCCGTTCCTGCAGAAGGTTTACGGATTACTGCAAAGGTACGCTCTACACGGCCTGGTGTTCCCGCGACACTTTTTCTTGGTGCTGCTGGAGCCCATGCGCGTATCATTTTAAATGAGAGTGAAGCTGGTGTGGCACCAGGACAAGCCGCGGTTTTCTATGATGGAGACCGGGTTCTTGGTGGTGGATGGATCGAGAAAACAGTGAGCGTGGATGCCCGTTTATAGCCAAAATTATAACTCATTTAGTATAAATTATTTATAATGTCTGGTTGGAAATTGGGACAAGACATTGGCTGGCTTTAGAAAGGCGGTCATCTTGCTTGAAGCGCGCTTTTGATTGCATTCATAAGGCCTTTGGGCACATTTTCCACTCGGACTCGGTCAAAACGCTCGGTGCGGCCAAACAATGCAACACCAATATACCCGCGCATTTCAAGGGTGTCGCCACCGTTTTTTAAACCCATTTTAGCATCATAGGTTTTGCCGCTTTCCGGGTCATATACCTTGCCATTTTTCCACTTATTACTTTTGTCCGAGTATTCAAACCCGGATAGAAATTTCATGCCGATAATAGTGTGTTTCTGAAGTGCTATATCTGGGTTTTTTGTGTCTTTCTGTGTTTCTGCAGGGCCCCAAACAGTGAAACCTTCAATGCTATCGCTGGTAAGGCGGAGTTCAATGATGGCGGACTTGTCACTGTTCCAATAAAACCCCTCAAAGGCATTACTGTCATTTTCAGCAAATGCTTGAGCGCTGAACGTAAAAATAATGGTGAGTAGCCAAAAGATCTGTTTCATGAAAACTTCCCTAGATGGTTGTATGCCTATCTAGATAGTTTTGTTTTGTGACAATAACAGGGCAGTTTTATTCAAAGGTTTAATCGGGCATTGGGAGAGGGTGTTTCCTTTTACCACTTGTAATAACTAGGTATAAGGATTCCAAATTGTATTTTGACCAAGTACAAGTCGACACAAGAGACATTTGATAGCCTCTTGTGTCGACATTTTGAATGTGGTCTATGCAGGCGGAGTACCTTTTCCACGGATTACATGAATAACAGCAGAAACAACTAATAGTATCAAGAAAGCTACAAACAGTAGCTTTGCTGCACCTGCAAGTGTTCCTGCTAAGCCTCCAAAACCGAAGATACCGGCGATAACCGCAAGAATAAAAAATGTAACAGTCCAATTTAACATGTTGACCTCCGTAGTCGTTTGCAATGTAACTCGGTGTGCGTCTGCATCATCAGGTATAAGTCGTTTGATATCAGTTATCTGTTGGTTGAATCTTTCACTTGATAAGTTTTCTGTAAAAATGGTTGCGTAGGTAGTTTTTCTCGGCAGATTTTATTAACTATTCACAGATAAGATATGGGCGTGGGGTCGATACATCTGGGTTAATGGTGTCGATCGTGGCAATACTGAAAACTATTATGCTCGCCTTTGTCTTGGATTGCAGTGCATCGGCTGCAGGAGAGGTCACTGCTGACCCGCCGATAACAATCTACACTGAAGAATTTCCCCCCTATAATTACACTGGTGAAGATGGAACTATACAAGGCAGCGCGCATGACGTTGTTGGGCAAGTAATGGCTGCGTCGGGGGTCTCTTATGAAATTCGACTACTTCCTTGGGCGCGGGCATACCGAGAAGCAATGAATGATCCACGCGGCCTTATATTTAGCCTTGCAAGATCAAAAGTTCGCGAAGACCAATTTGACTGGTTGGCATTACTTGCAAAACCAGAGTTCTATTTATTTGCGCGCGCTGACGATAACCGGCAGGTCTCTATTGCTGCTATAAAGCGAGGCGATTATACGGCAATCTGTGAGGATGTTGATGCTTCCTGTACGATTCTGGAAGAGGCAGGTTTTCCAAGGAAACGGTTATTTAATCGCGGTACCGGGGGGCGTTCTGAAACCACAATGATCGAATATGGCCGCGTGGATTTTTATCTGGCGGATATCTTACACCACCCTTTTAGGATGAAAGCTCTTGGATTAGGCGAAAGCCGGACAAAACCTGTTTTAAAGGTTGGTGAAGGTTTTTCATTATACCTTGCTGCAGGCAAGCATGTAGACGCAGAAATTCGGCATAAAGTGGGGGCTGCTTATCGCGCTCTGGTTGGTGGGGGCCAGCTAGGTACGCCGCTCACCAATTAAGTCGTAGTCTTGTATATATATTATTCCGCAGGGACGAGCTGTTTAGGGCGGTGGAACTTGGCCATCAGTTTTTCGCGCTTTTCGGGCTTAATATAGGCTTTTGTTAAGTCACCATCCAATTGTTTGGCTACAAGCGGGTCCATAATGCGAAACCAGATGGGTGGGTTCCATGCAGCCATAAACATCGTGAAGTAACCAGCAGGCAGTTGTGGTGAGGTATCGAAATGCCGCAGGCACTGGTAAGGCCGTTCAGCATGGGCGTGGTGGTCCGAATGGCGCTGTAAGTGAAATAGCATAACGTTAGAAACAATATGATTTGCATTCCAGCTATGGTGGGGTTGTACGCGTTCATATTTGCCGTCGTCACGTTTACCGCGCATGAGGCCGTAATGCTCGACATAGTTGGCACTCGAGAGCATCAGGTTTGACAGTAAGGCCCCACCAAGCAGATAAGGCAGTATGATCGCACCAAACCAAGTAGTCAGCGCTGCGTATAGCGCTACGGTAATTAAACTATTGAGAAATACCTCATTTCGTAAACTGAAGGCTCCAATGCCCATACGGCCGAGACGCTTTTTTTCAATCCGCCAAGCACGCAAATAACCGCCCGGTAATTCATGCAAGACAAAAGCGTAAAAACTTTCGCCCATCATGGCGGTAGCACTGTCTTCTGGTGTTGCGACCTCAACATGGTGGCCAAGGTTATGTTCAATGCGGAAATGCCCCATCCCGCATAAGCACAGTAAGAAGCGCGCAACATTAATAGCGGTTTTGTCCCGGCGGTGGCCGATTTCATGGGCGGCATTCAATGCGCCAGCCCCCATTAGGCCGTTCGCGACAAGAATTGCGATATATCCATTGAGGCTGAGTGTATGCGTGCTGATATACCATGCGCCGTACAGCCACGTGAAATACGTGGTCGGTAATGCAAGGAAGGATGACCAACGGTAAAATGTATCGTCCCTCAAAAAGGGGATCGCTTCCCGGGGCGGGTTTGACTGATCTTCGCCAAATAAAGTTTCAATAACCGGCACTAGGCCATAGAAAAAAATCGGGGAGGCCCAAAGCCAAGCTTCCACACCATAAATGTCATAGAGCATGATCGAGAAAACAGGCAGGAATGCCAGCACAGAGGCCATTGGCCAAAGCCAACGTTTGGTGTCGCGGTACACTGTTACCGTTGCATCGGTAGTAGCAGTCATGGGCTCCCTCCATCTATGGATAGCTATTCTAGAAAACACGTTATTGATAATATTGTCAATAAAAACAGGTAAATTGCCAGTCGCTACGATATGCTTGTGTGTGCTACAGAAAATATCACAAGCCTTTATAGAGAGTTAGAGCAGGATCACCATCGGTGACAAAACAGGTAAGAAAGCGATTAAATCCCGACGAGAGGCGCAAGCAACTGCTGGAAACAGCGATTGATTTGTTTGCTGAGCGCGGACTCGGTGAAGCAAAACATGCCGATATTGCAAAACGTGCAGGGACATCAACGCCAACCACCTTTGTTTATTTCCCAACACGCGAAGCGTTGCTCGCGGATGTAGGTGAAGAAATTGGTCGTTTTTTCCTCGCACTTTTTGATGATGTTGAGCCGGTTAAAGGTCAGGCCCCTGATATTTTGCGTATGCTCGCTGTTCGGGCGTTTAGGGCAATGGATACACACCCGAACTATATGCGGGTGTGGTTAGGTTGGAGTACGAGGTTTGACCCTGCTACTCGGCAGCAATATTCCAAATTTCAAGAACAGTTTCTTAGTCGGCTTAGTGAAATAATATGGGCGAGTACTGAGAATGTTACCTCGGGAAACCGCGATGACGCGCGTATTTTGCTATCGGCCTGCCAATCGTTTGCTCTAATGAAATTTGATGGTGAACCGCAAGAGAAGATTGAGCGGTTCACCGAGCATACTATTGAGGTACTGGCCGCCTATTGGCGCAGTCAATCATAGCTGTTTATCTATGCGAGTTATCTATGCGAGCGTGATTGTTGCTTCATGCTCAATAGGGCATGTTAGGGAATTGGCGATAAAGCATGCTTTATTTGCGTCATGATGTAGCGCCATTGCTTTTTCCATGTCAGCGCCGTCTTCTACAGTTATGACCGGCCTTAAGGTGATTTTTTCAAATCGTCCGCTACCGTCTTTGGCCTCAGACATGACCCCTTCAGCTTTATCCGTATATGTTTTAACGATGATTTTGTTGATTGAGCAATAATGCAGATACCAAAGCATATGACAGGAGGAGGCAGAAGCCACAAGCAAGTCTTCAGGGTTGTGGCATGTTGGGTCCCCGCGGAATGCTGGATCAGATGATCCTTTGATAGTTGCTTTTCCGTCAATACTGATGTCGTAGGACCGTTCGTAGGAACGATATGTTTTTGTGCCTTCGTCTTTTGCACCGGTCCATGTTACTTCGGTTGAGTATGTATGAAGCTTTGTCATTTTCACCTCCTCTGGGGGCTTGCAGATGAATTGTTGCAGCAGGATATAGTCATTCAAAACGGCGTCAATCCACATAAGTGTCATATTTCAGTAAAAAGCGGCTTGACGGGTGGCCGGTGCTCTTATATACCGGCGCAGCTTTCAGCGGCTGTGTGCCGACTGTTTCGAGTTGTTCCGAGTAAGGTGCAAACGCGTTGTAAGCTTTTTAAATATGGCCGAGTAGCTCAGTTGGTTAGAGCAGCGGAATCATAATCCGCGTGTCGGGGGTTCAAATCCCTCCTCGGCTACCAATTAAATCAATGACTTAGCACGCAGTGCTAGGTCATTTTTTTTGAGTTCGCGCAATAGATCTCAAGCAGATCACATTCAAGCTTCTTGGGCCTCAGCCTTTTTTATATCGAGTGCATTGAATGTATGGCCCCGTCGTATTTGTATATGGGACCAGGAATACCGGCGTAAGCCGCAGACTATTGTTTCATCTAGCTAATTTCTTCAACAATGAAACTATTCATTAAATCTTTGCACATAACTTGACGTTGAATTACACGCGAAATACTATTTCGCATGCAGAGGCTCCTTTGGTGCTACCTGCAGTAAGATTGGGGGCGATTTTCGCCAAAATTTAAACTGTACACGAACTCCCTCAATGGTGTCCGTGTCAAAACCATTTTTCTTGGGAGCTTTTATGCCGACTTCAGAATTTCAGGTAAATACACATACGACAGGTTCTCAAGGTTATGGCAAGTTAACAGCCTTGATTAACCCGAATGGTGGTGCAGCGGGTTATGTCGCTATGTGGCAATCTTCTGGACAGGATGGTGATGGTCAGGGTGCTTATGCACAGGTCTATGGAACAGATGGTCAGCCTGTAGGTAACGAGTTTCGTATCGACAGTTCAACTACTGGTGATCAATGGGTCGTAGGGTCTCAAGCCACTGCTGATGGCGGTTTTGTAACTTTATGGTATTCAAGCGTAAATAGCGGCACTTTTTATATGCAACGCTATGATTCTGTTGGTGGTTTAGTTGGGAATAAAACTGAACTTTCTGAAGTGGATGGTGGTGTTTCCCAAAACCAAGGGGATTCAGCAGGCTTTTTAATGTTGAGTGATGGCCGCTTTATGGTGAGCTGGGTTGGCGCAGATAGCAGCGGTACGGCAATTAAGGCACAGGTCTACAGTGCTGCAGGCGTTGCTGATGGGGGTGTTATCACTGTCAATAGCAGTGAATTAGGGTCGCAACAGTCCTCTAACATGGAACAGCTTACTGATGGGACTGTTGTTACCACATGGCAGAGTTCCGCCGGTAGTTGGGAAATTAAAGCGCGGCATTATAACCCGTCGTCGGATACATGGGGCAGCGAATTTCAGGTAAACACAACGACAGCAGGCACGCAGCATATACCGCAGATAACGGCTCTTTCTGATGGTGGATATGTTGTTGTTTGGGGGGCTTTTACCGATAGTGCAGTGCGTACACCATATGGGCAGATGTTTGATGCAGCTGGTAATAAGGTTGGTGATGAATTTATAATTAGTACATCATCAGGAAGCCATCGTGCGCCAGCAGTAACAGCCCTCAATGATGGTGGTTTCCTTGCTACATGGACAGGGGATGGGCAAGATGGTGATAGTTTTGGGCAATTTGCCCAACGCTATAGTGATGCTGGTGCCCCTATTGGTGACGAGTTCACATTAAATGAACATACAGCTGGCGGACAACAATCTTGGTTCACGGATAAGGTCATTACTCTAGCCGATGGCAGTGTAGTTACCACTTGGTTCGGGGCAGGAGCAACCGATGCTGATGGAATATACGTAAAGTCGTTTACTGATGCGCAATTGCCGGGAGGGCAAGTTAATAACCCGAATGCGCCGCCAGCATCTATTCCTGATGGTTCTTCAGAATTTCAGGTAAATACACATACAGTGGGAGGCCAGCAGAACGGGCAAATAACACCTTTGAAAGATGGTGGGTTTTTGATTGTATGGAATTCAGAAAACCAAGATGGTGATGGATGGGGTGTTTATGCACAACGATATGATGCAAACAAGCAGCCTGAGGGAAATGAATTCCAAGTTCATTCCAGTGTTGCGGGAAATCAATATCTAGCGGAAGTGGAGGGCCATTCTGATGGCGGTTATCTGATTGCATATATGAGTGATGCATCAGGTACACATGACTATTACCTTTCGCGTTATGGCGCAGATGGCAATGTGATTTTTGAAGACAAGCTTTTACCAAACCACGAACCCTTTAGTTATGGCGTTCATAATGAAGCTAAAGATGGTTTGAATATCCAGTCATTAAATGACGGTAAATATTTTCTCGTCTGGACTGATGCTGGCAATAATGTCCAAGGGCAGTTATATGGCGCAAACGACCAAGCTATTGGCAGTGTTGCTTCTGTGGAAAATGGGGCTTGGTTTGGCACAGTAAGTGAACTTAGCAATGGTACTGTCGCAATAGCTTACCAGAAAGTAGTTAGTCCCAATGGTTGGCAAATATTTGTGCGAAATTATGACCCTGCAACAGGCATACTGGGAAATGCTATTTCTGTAAATGCGACGGATTCAGGCGATCAACAACTAGCACAAACAACGGCGCTTCAAGATGGTGGCTATGTGATTACCTGGCAGAGCAACGGTAATAGCGAAGATACTGACGCTTACGGGATTTTTGGTCAGCGGTTTGATGCGTCGGGCAACAAAGTAGGGGATGAATTTAAGGCTAATACAACAGTGGTTGGCGACCAGCGGGCACCAGGAATTGTTGGGCTTGAAGATGGAGGCTTCTTAATTCAGTGGATGTCAAACGGGCAGGACGGCGATAGTTGGGGCCAATATGCTCAACGCTTTGACAGTGACGGTGGCTTCGTTGGTGATGAGTTTAAACTCAATGAAATCACTGCTGGCAGTCAAAATACTTGGTTCCAAGACAATTTGGCATCCTTGAATGATGGTACGGTAGTAGCGACTTGGAATACCCCAAATCTGGATGGTGATAGTACTGCTATCGCAGCTAGAGTGGTTGATTTTCCTGCTCATGACGCCACTTTTACTGGCGATGATACTGGTGCTGTAACGGAAGATATGGACCCAGACAGCGATGGTTTGTTGGAGGTGTTAGGTCAGTTAGTCGTATCGGATCCGAACCCCGTAGAAAACTCAATTCAGGCTGAAGTTGTTAGTGGAACATATGGCGATTTAACTATCGATACGGCAGGCAACTGGGCGTATGCGGCTGACAATTCACAGGCAGCTATACAAGCGCTTAGCTCTGGCCAAACCCTTACGGATACGCTTTTGGTTAAGTCCGTTGATGGCACCACACATGACATCACTATTACGATTGATGGTGTGGTAGATATATCTGATTCCACTGTGCCGGGTTCTGAGGCGACGCCTGACATCGGGTATCATGAAACAGCCCTTACCACTTCTACATCGGGCACCCAAAACCGGGGTCACGTGGCGGAGCTTTCAGGGGGTGGTTTTGTCATTGGCTGGGAAGACACCGGCCAAGACGGTAACGGCTTGGGTGTATATTATCAGCAGTATAATGCGGCTGGAGGTGTTGTCGGTACCGAAACGCGCCTTGATAGCATTACGACGGGAGACCAGCAGCTGGAAGCTATTGAAGGCACAGCTGATGGTGGCTTTATGGTGGTTTGGCGCTCGGATTCTATTGGTTCTGATACTTATTATATGAAGCGCTTTGATGCTGCCGGTAATCAGGTTAGCAACAAAGTTGAACTGCCTATCGCTAACAATGAAACTCCTTCAGGTATAGGTATAGATATCAGCACCTTTGCAGACGGTAGTTTTATGGCTGTCTGGGAAGGTATCACGGTTTCAGATATCAATGTTCACGGACAGCGTTTCTCAGCGGATGGTAACCCTCAGGGTGCTGCGTTTATTGTCAATGAATATACAAGTAGTACACAAGAACATGTGGAGACCGCGATACTTGCGGATGGGCGCATGGTGGCTGTTTGGCAAAGTTGGAATGTTCAGGGGGGCGCTGGTAATGCCTGGGAAATTCGCGCTCGTGTGTATAACCCAATTACAGATAGCTGGGGGAATGAGTTTACCGCGAGTAGTGCTAGTGCTTTCCATGCTGGTTTTGACCGTAGGCCAGAAGTGGCGGCGATGCCGGATGGTGGCTTTATTGTGGTTTGGCAGTCAAATGCGATTGATGGAAATGGTGAAGGCGTTATTGGGGAGCGCTTTGATGCCAATCACAATAAGATGGGCCAGTTCCAAGTTAACACCACAACAGCAGGGCATCAGCAATTAGCAAGTGTGACTCCTCTTGATGATGGCGGCTTTCTTGTTACATGGACTGACACTTCAGGGAATGATGGTGATAGTCACGGTATGTATGCACAACGTTTTGATGCAAGCAATTTGCCAGTTGGCGACGAAACCATTCTCAATGAAACAACGGCTAGTTATCAGATATCAGATGGCATGGATAATCTCGTAACCTTGTCTGACGGCAAGGTTGTGGTGACTTGGCTCGCTAATAATGGAATCAATGCGGAGCTTATCGATATTCACCGGCCAATATTTGAAGATGTTCAACTTGCAGCGTTTGATGAGGACAAACCGCTTGTCATTACACCTGCAATGTTGCTGGCCAATACAACTGATCCTGACGGAGACCCTTTGTTTGTCATTGGTACGCCTGTTTTACTCAATCCTGAAGCTGGCACACTGACGGATAATGGAAATGGTACTTGGACCTTCATCCCCAAAACTGATTATCACGCCAACAATGTAGCCTTCAGTTTTATTGGGACTGACGGCAACACCGCTCCTGAAACATTAACAGCCAGAGTTAACATTTCAGCAATCAGTGATGTAGAGCCAGATACTTATGTAATCAACGAAGATGAAAGTATTACTTTCAACCTCCTTGAAAATGATACATTTGAAGGGACAGTCAGTACCGTAGAAATCCTTAATAGCCCCGCCAATGGTATACTCACGCCGGGCAGCGCCCTTGGTGAATTTGTCTTCACACCGAATGAGAATTGGTCTGGCAACGAGGCGCCTTTCGTGTATCAGGTCACAACAGATGATGGCTTGATAGAACAAAGTACTTTCAGTTTGGCTGTTACGCCAGTTGCAGACGCGGCTACTATTACCCTAACAAATGAAGCCGGAGATGAAGACACAGCTATTTCATTGGATTTAGCTGTGGCACTGGCGGATTTAGATGGCTCAGAAAGTCTTTTACTTGAAATTTCTTTGCTGCCAGAAGGCTCTACTCTTAGCGACGGCGTCAACAGTTTTACAGCTACATCGACAACTTCAAGCGTGAATGTGTCAAATTGGGCGCACCTAAATATGACGTTCACGCCGCCAGAAAATGTTAACGGCATCATCGACTTTACAATCACAGCAACGACAACTGAGACCCTGAACGGAGACGCCGCTGTATCTTCGAAGATTTTAACTGTCTCTGTGAATCCGATAAATGACGCAGCTATTATTGCAGGTGTTGATACAGGGGCCGTTACTGAAGACACTGATCCGGATAGTGATGGCTTGCTGGGAGTCTCTGGTGTTCTAACAGTCAGTGACGTTGATACAGGGGAAGCGAGCTTCACAGCAGCAACACATACGGGCACTTATGGTAGCCTCACACTTGATACTGCGGGTAACTGGGCATATGCGGCTGACAATACACAAGCCGCTGTCCAGAACCTGGCGGCTGGAGCAACACTCACGGATACAATGAGTATCGCAGCTCTTGATGGTACAAGCCATGATGT
>CAXBKT010000095.1:0-14022 GCA_963976155.1 uncultured Kordiimonadaceae bacterium
AACACATATTGCTCAAGCGCAAAGAGTTGATCGTCCGACAAAGCAGGCGGGTGCACAACCATCAGTACATCTGTTTCCGCAGGAATTTCTGCAAAATCTGCGGCCAAATCTTCGACCTTAAAGAAGTCACCAAGCTGTTGATATAACACATAGGGCTGACCGCGCCCTTGCATCATTGCCTGTGCGCCGCCAGGGCCAAACTGCATTGGCAAGCTCGTCAGTAAGGTCAGCTGTTTTTGGTCACTGTTATCCAGTGTCGCAACAAGCTTTACGAGATCATACTCAAGGAACTTTTCCCGTTCTTCAGTGAAAAATGGGATAGTCGCTTCACCGTCCAAGGTATCGCTAACCGTAAGACCCATATAAAGCATAGAACCATCGCCGAGCGGCACCCCTCGCAGTCCTGCAGCGACGGCCTCATCTTCCGCCTCTGAAAATGGTTCCGGGTCCACAATTGAAAGTTCAATGTTACCATCACTTGCTGCACTAAAGGCCCGAAGCATGTCTTCAACACGTTTCCCATAACTCAGCAGTTGCGGGTAAGGTGTTGCCTGAGATTTCGAAAAATAGAAAGCAACCGACACTGGCTCATCCAGTTCCGTCAATAGCTGACGCGTACCACCAGAAAGAGTATACAGGCTGTCCTCAGTAAGGTCAGCGCGAGTACCACGCAGATATCGATCAGCAACAACCGTTACAGATAGAAATAGCAAAACTGCCATAACCAACTGCACCGTAGGGCGCATAATCCACGACTGGTTCATTATCCAGCCTCCCTTTTACTTTCAACAACCACACGGTTAACCCAAAGCCAAAGAGCGATCACTGCCGCAAAATAGAAAAGGTCATTCAACGCCAAAACGCCCTTCTGCATATTATCAAAATGCGAAAGCATGGAAAGGTTCGCAATGGCAAGCACTAGCGCATCAGGCGCCCAGCCACTGAATACATCAAGCACCATTGGCAACCCTGACACTAAAAATAAGAAACACACTGCCACAGAAAGAATAAACGCCACCACTTGGTTTTTTGTAACCGCTGACATGGCAGATCCAATTGCCAAATAGCTAGCCGCCATCAACAATGATCCAAGGTAACCCGTAATAATAACGCCGTTATCAGGGTTACCAAGCCAGTTCACGGTAATCCAGATTGGGAAAGTTAGCATAAGAGCAAAAGCAGCAAAGGCGACAGCCGCCAGATATTTCCCCGCAACAACTGCCCCAACAGGAATAGGCAGGGTTAACAATAATTCAAAGGTGCCGCTTTTACGTTCTTCCGCCCAAAGGCGCATACCAATTGCAGGCATAAGAAACAAATAAAGCCAAGGCTGGTAGGTAAAGAAGGCCATTAAATCAGCTTGTTCTCGCTCATAGAACGAGCCCAAATAGAAAGTAAACAACCCCTGCAACACCAAAAAAATGACTAAAAAAACATAAGCAACCGGTGTTGCAAAATAGGCAGAAAACTCACGGCGCATAATTGTGCGCACCGAAGATTGCTGGGCCATAACTAAACCTCCCCCTCGGTTAACTGTCGGAACACATCATCAAGACGCCCGTTGTCTACTGAAAACTGGGTGACGCCCCAATTACTAACTGCTGCTATATCTGAGATAATATCTGATATTTCACTCCGGCCCTTTGCAAGAACCGTCAAACGGGTCATCTCACCCTCAGCCGCAGCTTCCACACGTTCAATCGCTCTAATTTGCTTTAGGGCAGAAGCTGCTGTTTCCGCAGCCTCTGATGCAAGCAGAAGGGTAACCGCATTTTTATACTGTGACCGTGCCTTCAGCTCCGAAGGTGTACCGTCAGCTACAATAACGCCCTTATTAATAATGACCGCACGGTGACAAAGTGCGTCGACTTCCTCAAGAATATGTGTGGAAATAATAATAGCCCGGTCAAGCGACATTGCTTCAATTAGGCGTCGAACTTCATGTTTTTGGTTTGGGTCAAGACCGTCTGTTGGCTCATCAAGAATAAGAACGTCTGGCGCATGCAATATTGCAGCGGCTATTCCAACGCGGCGTTTATACCCTTTGGATAACGTATCAATACGTTGCTCCATTACATTCTTGAGATGCACAGCACTCGCTGCACTTTCAACCACATCACGGACCTCAGCCGGAGCTATATTCCGTGCCTCGGCAATAAACCTCAGAAATCCGCGTGGTGTCATATCGCCGTATAAGGGCGCGCCCTCAGGTAAATACCCGATATGCTGACGTGCAGCGACGCCGCCCGTGGTTACAGGTTCGCCGCACACAAAAGCATCACCCGATGTTGGCGCAAGGAAACCTGTTAGCATTTTCATGGTAGTAGATTTTCCGGCACCGTTTGGCCCCAAAAACCCAAGAATTTCGCCCTTCCTTACGGAAAGGCTAATACCACCCACCGCCTGAGCTGACCCAAAATTTTTGGTTAAATTTCGCGCCTCTAAAAGGATGTCCATCTATTTTACCCTCTGCCTAATCAGCCACCAGATAAACTGGTCACCATTACCGCTTGATAAAGCTTATAATACCTAGGTGCAAGGCCTATACGCTCCCTTTAGTAAGCAAGTTTTGCGCCTTGAGCATACCCGTCGAACAAATCGAGCATACGACCGCGCCAAATTGCTACACTGTCGTCGTCCGCCAGCAATTCAAAATCACTGCATATCCGCGCCCACTGAAATGTACCAAAAACACAATAATCAAACCACTCGGGGGCATCGCCTGAAAGAAAATTAGCCTGGACCAACCGCTCCCGCAGAGGTGTCAGAGAGTCCCTAAACTCTTCAAGAAGAGCCTCTCGGCCTGCGTGCATTTCTTCTAATGTTTTTCCTATTCTTGCTTCTCGTGTTTTTCGGAAATAGGCGGCATTTTTAGTATCTTGCAAATCATGAATATCTTTTACAAGCATACGAAAAATGCCGAGCGCAATGGTGCGGTCTGTCCACAAGTTCAGCTCTTGGTATTCATCTAGTAATTTACTGGTGTCGAAAAGAGGTTTGTGTGGATAGGTTTCCTCCAAATATTTTGCTATTTTAAAACTATCCCCAATCTGCCTACCCCCATCCTCGAGCACCGGTACTGTCTGCGTGTCTGTTTGCAAAAGCTTCTTGGTCTCAAGAAAAGTCATCGCAACACGCTCAAAAGGTAGCCCTTTGTGATGCAAACACATAATCACCCGCCAAACAAAAGGGCTAAATCTAACGTCTTGATCAGCACTACAAATTTCAAAAAGTTTCATAAAGCCGTCCTTCAAATGATTAATAAAATAATTCATCTGACTTTGACAAAGTCCACCATCCAATGTCTAGCGGTCATTGAATGGCATTGCACAAATTATAGTGAGCGTAGTTTTTTACAATTGGGAGAATAGCCCGTGCTTTCAAAAGCAACAGGTAAATACTGACCCAGCCACTGAAGGGGGTTACAACACTAGGGCTAGGAATTCCCTGTATTGAATAATGGCTGGGCCAGTTGAGGCCAACAACCATATGGTCAGTCCGTATTGTGGTCCGAATTGGGCTTAATTGTGTCAATAATGTGATGATATAACAAAACCCTTACCAGAATACTGATAAGGGTTTGTAAATATTGTAATCTACTTACTAGACCTAGCGAAGATTAATGTCGCCCGAACCACGAACCCGTGTCCGCACTTTATCAGGGTTACCGTAAACATTTATGTCGCCAGACCCTTTTACAGTCGCATCAATCTTCTTAGACGCGTGAATGGCAACATCACCCGACCCCATGATACTTGCTTCTACGTCGTCGCACTTCAAGTCGCGGCCTTCAACGTTACCAGAGCCCTTGATACTTACATCGAGGGAGTCACACGTGCCGTCTATTTCTAGATCGCCAGAACCTTTGATACTCAAGTCAAGACCTTGCACATTCAAGTCTTCAACACGGGCATCACCCGAGCCATAAATATCAAACTCGAAATCACCATCAATACCACCAGTTATCTTCATATCCCCAGAGCCATAAATCGCAGCAGCTTCAAGCGATGGTACAGTTACATAAACATGCATTTTCTTGATATTATGGTGACTGTGATTATCCAGCTTTACTTCCAAGCGGCCATTGTTAACCTCTGTTTCGATATGCTCGATGATATCATCGTCAGCAACAACGCGCACACTACGATCTTTACCAACCACTACATCAACATCAACTGAGCCTTTCAAGGCAACCTCAGTGAAACTTGGGACGTCTCTCGTTTCTTCCGCTGCACCGCCAGCCCACGCGGCAGTTGCAACAGTTAGCGCGACAGCCGCGCCAATAAATGCGTTCTTTTCCATTATATTACCCTCTCTGTATGTCGTGTTAGTCGTTAATCACACCGATACCACGCACCGATTGCTTAACAATTTTCGGGTCACCTTCAATATTGATGACACCTACACCCCGTAGATCTGCGTCTACCTTTTCGGATGCGTAGACAGTAGCATACCCTGTACCCCGCAGTGATACATCAACATTTTTGCACTCTAGGTCTTCCGCATCGACAGCAGCAGCGCCCGCGATTTCAAGCTCCAACTCACCGCACTTGCCGTCTAAATCAATCCCGGCTGCGCCGCGGATATCAATCACTAATTTCTCTGCATCAATACCGTCAATTTCACCGTCAACGGCCCCACGAATATCTAAAAGTTGCAGCTCAGGCATGGAAATTCGCACAGTAACAGATTGGTCAGATTCGTACCAGCTACGGTCATCGTCTTCTTCGGTATCGATAATAAGAATACCGTCGCGCACTTCGGTTTCCACGTGCTGCATAAACTCTTCATCTGCGGTAATATCTAGTTTTTGGGAATTGCCAACCTTTACGCGTAGCTCAATACCACCCGCCACACGAATACTATGGAACGCCTGTACATCACGCGTTTCAGTTACATCACTGGCAGCAAAAGCAAAGCTGCTAGTGGAAACACATAGAGCAATACCAAGGCCAGCCATAGCTTGCCCGATTACGCCCCTACCAAAAGAAATGGATTTCTTCATAGGTCTATCCTCAATTTTCTGTCGTCGTTTTACTGCGCCTTACTTTTTATAACTTTAGCGCTATGTTGTTTATCTCATTTGGGCACGAAACAGTCAATGTCAATCACCAGCCTGTAAATTGCCTCAAACTTGCAAAATTATTCTAGTTCCGACACTATAACAAAATGGATGATGCTTCACAGACGCATACGTTTGAACTCAGCGGGCACCAAAGTGCCGGTTTATCCGTCAGCAAACCTCGTTTCATTTATTTCATACGTGCTGAACTATCCCACATCCTCAACCTTTATGGCCGCATGGTTGCTGCGGGCGAATGGCATGATTATGCGATCGATCATCTAGAGGAAATAGCCATTTTTTCTATTTTCCGCCGCGCTAGCGAAGTACCGATGTATCGAATTATCAAGGACCCATCGCTGACTGAAAAACAAGGCGCTTGGCGGATTACCGGCATGAATGGGCAGGTTCTAAAGCGCGGAAAAGACCTAAAAGTCCTCTTGCGATATTTTGACCGTCAACTTCTTAAAGCTGTCAAATAGCCCCCTTGACGCCCCCCTCTAATCGTGTGATAAGGTGGCTGGCCTTAGATCGCCTGCCGTCCGCGCCCACAATGGGTTGGTGAAGATCTAAACTAAAAGATAGATCGTCCAAACCGCATGAGCGGCTACGGGATGGCAATGCGGGCCCCGTCACAAAGCAGCCGTTCGCTACCAGCACCAATGTGCTAGGTAGCAAGTGGAAAGACGAAACATGTCTAATGAAAATTTAAAAAGCACCGCTGTCAGTAGTGCAGATGACCTTATCAAATTCGCGAAAACCCGTGCCAAAAGACTACGCACTTACTTGAGCGAAAATGGTCATACCATAAGCCATAGTGAAAGCCTAGAAGCCACAGCACAAACAGAAGGGTACCGAGACTGGAACACATACTGTGCCCTCTTCAAAACAGCTGCGGATGAACTGGACAATCCAGTAGTACACACACGCCGTCAATACCCTTTCCATGTCGGTGATAGGGTAAAGGGTACATTTCGAGGAGCCCATTTTCAGGGTATCTTGCTCGGTTTAGAAGAGACCATCACAGAAGGTGTCTGGCGCGTAAAAATGCATTTTGATTTGCCTGTCAAATTGCCTTCACACGAAGCGCTTAATCTGACACGGCAGCGCATCAACTGTATGCTCAATATCGATGGTATTTCAGTAAATCTGAAAGGTACACCTGATGGGCATATCGCCCTCAATATGCCGTAACCAAATGATGGCTTAGCCGCTATTGGCCGCCTTGAAATTCAGGGCGGCCTCCATTGGCGTAATTGTTACAGGACCAACACCGACCAAGTCTCCATCAAGCTGAATAGGTGTTTCGCCGGTACCAAGAGTGAGTGAACCATTCTCAAGAAGAAATGTATTACCGCGGTGATCAAGCGGCTTAAAGGCAATGATAACTTGATCTAAAGCTCGCGCAAACCACCCCGGCTTTTCAAACAACAAACACGCCAACCCTTTTTTTGTGAGAGACGTTTTTGATGTAACAGAAAATGGCCCCGCATATTTTTCAATATTTGCAACTAACCCCCAACCACAAACACCCTGTCCATCTTCAGAAAACTGCCAAGGAACAGCAGGTTTATTGGGCTCTCGCATTAGGGTTTTGAGAATGGCTGGCACAAATGCACTTCGCCCAATTTTCTTCTTCAAACCAGAATCAACATGCTTCAAAACTTCCGCATCAAAGCCTGCCCCCACCCAGCATAAACCAACAGTTTCTCTCTGGGGTAACCTCACAGAAAAAGGATACACATGTTCGCTGTGACTGCCTTCCAATATGCTAACTGTGCGGCGCACACTTCGTTGACCCGCTTTGAGATACCCAAGCTCTCGCGCTAACACATTCGCTGTACCAGCCGGAATAATCCCCATAGGCATATCAGTACCAACAAGACCTTCCGCTACTTCCCGAATAGTCCCGTCACCGCCGGCCGCCACTATTAGATAGGTATTGCCATCAGATGCCCAATCCCTTGCTATTTCAACAGCATGCCCGGGCCGCTCTGTGATTCGTAGTTCAACCAAATGGCCCCGTTCCATAAGGCCGCGCAATACCGCCTTTACAAAGCCACCACTGCGCTGACCTGCTGTGGGATTGCTAATAACTACGATACCAGCGTTTTGCTTCACGAAACTGCCTCAGGATGATCTTTGATGAAAGGTGGTACATTCTGTTCCACAGGACGCCCAGTCATGCAAGCTTTCGCTCTCAGCACCTCATTTTCAGTTGCCCACGGTATCATCTAAAACAGGAAACGCGAATATGCGGCTGAACACAGCCTTGCCTTGCTAGGTTTTATGTTAGAAAAGTAAGGAATCATTGCGACTTCAGTTTATTATTGTTATATAGTACCACTTATTATGAATTGAGCCCAACAGGGCTGGAGAATACAGTGAAACACATCGCTTGCCTTCTATTATCCTTCGCGTTGCTAGCCTTCGTGCCTGCATCAGGTAACGGTGGCCCTGTGGATAATATGCGACAAGCTGTACCTCATGCCTCTTCCAACACAGCTGAAATGGAAGAAGACCCGCTAGCCAATGAGCAAGATCAGAGAGCCGAAGAAAAAGCGGCATGCTGTACAGACATTGATACCTGCTCAGAAGATAAATGTAATGCCACAAAATGCTCTGCTGGCAAAATAATGGATATGCCCGCTGTTGGCATATACGCACCATTACTAGACTCACAAAAACCTAAAATGTCTAAAGCAAAAACCAAGGCCAACAAAAAGAAACGTGGTGCGGTAACGACCAAAGCCCTAAAGCCTTAAGACACAGGCATTCACTCCACCTTAACCGCTGAATTCCATCCCTTTTTCTGCAAGAATTGAATCAATTTCTAAGCCTGCTGTATGAATATGGCGCGCCAAAATTGTACAAGCCGTATCCACATCCTTAGCCAACACTGCTTCAGCAATATCCCAGTGATCTAATTGGCTTTGGTCGAATGGTGCCCGCACATGCCGCAGCAAGATTGTGTAACGCTCAGAATTTGCCCATAAACCTTGAATCATATTCATAAGTCTCGGGCGCTTTGCTCCAGAATAAAGTGCCAAATGAAACTGCTTACTAAGTTTGCCATATTGGATAACATCCTTGCTGCTATCCGCCTCCCTACATCTATCCTGAATTGCCTGCATATCCGCGGCTGTTAAGTTTGGCACGGACAAACTAAGAGCCTTGGTTTCCAAATCGAGCTTCAAATCATAAATTTCGGCGACATCTTCACGAGACAGCGGCATGACAAAAGCCCCCCGTCGAGGGTGGATGGCAACAAAGCCCTCGCTTTCCAAGCGCTGTACAGCTTCACGTAAGGGCACATGGCTAACACCCATCTCATCTGCAAGGGCATGCTGATGAATTCGGGCTCCGGGTTCCATATCCCCGTTAATGATCGCGAGCCTTAACTTGCCCGCTGCATATTCCGCTGCACTAGTTGGCCGTTCCCTTACCATGCTGTCACTCCTTGGCGCTTACTACTTGAGTATCACGGTGAGAATTTTACAACATTATAAATTATAATATTCTTTAATAATCCTTATACTTCAATAATATGATTCGTATTAATCTAACTTTTAAAAGCTATTCCGAGGCTTGTCTTATTGCCTTTTTGATTCTGTCGTAGGTTCCACAGCGACAAATATTACCACTCATGGCATCATCGATTTCTTCATCCGATGGCGATTTATTGTCAGTAAGCAGCGCTGTCGCGGACATTAACTGCCCTCCCTGACAGTAACCACATTGCGGCACTTGATGGTCCAGCCAAGCCTTTCGAAGCTTCGCTGCAATATCGCCGTCTAACCCTTCAATAGTTATTATCTCGGCACCTTCAACGTCCGCAACATAGGTACTGCATGAACGCACGGGATCACCGTCCACGTGTAAAGTGCAAGCGCCACATAGTCCCGCACCACAGCCAAACTTGGTACCTTTCAGACCAACAATCTCGCGAATAGCCCATAGAAGTGGCATTTCCGGCATTGCCTCTAGCTGATGGGGCAGCCCGTTTATCGTCAATGTATATGTTTTCATGCTACACTCCTGAGAGTTGGCCACCAAGTGGTAAGCGCCTTATGCGCCGGCCTTCAGCCCTTGAGACTGCGTTTATGAAAGCAGGCATTAAAGGTGTGAGTGCAGGTTCACCTACCCCACCTGGCTCTGCAAGCGATTTGACAATATGCACTTCAATAGCCGGGCAATCGGCCATCCGCAGTACAGGTGAACTGTCAAAGTTTACCTGTTGCACTTGACCATTCTCTATTGTGGTTTCCTGTGCGATAGCCCCTGACAAACCAAAGACTATCCCTCCCTCCACTTGCGCACGCACGGCAGATGGGTTCACCGCGAAACCGCAGTCGATCACCACCGTCACTTTATGCACTGTCACTTGGCCGTCTATCACGGACACATCTACAGCAAACGCGCTATAGGAGTTTACGTCCGTATAGCAATGACAGGCGATCCCTACTGCTTGGCCGGTGGGGCGCTGCTCATAAAAATCAGCCTTTTCCGCAAGAAGCTGCAAGGTATTCTTCATCCGGTCCGAAGAAACAGTTTCCATATCACCCGGAAATGTTTCCGCCGTAATGTCATTGCTAAGAAACTGCAGTCTCAGCTCAAGTGGGTCTTTGTCAGTTTCAATAGCCAATTCATCCATCGCGCACTCAAGCGCAAAACAATTGTGATTCCGATATGTACCTCGCCACCATGTAAAAAAAAGCGCGCTGGTCTCATGCATTTTGTGGCTGATACGGATGTGATTAAAACTATAGGGAATATCGTTGGCGCCGAGGGCCGCCGTCCAGTCAAAACCCTTTTCGGAAATACCACCGGGCCCTTCTTGTGCCGCAACAGAATATCCTGACATATGAAACAGACACGAAGTGGGGTTGTCTGTTTCATCTAAACCAAATGATACCTTATGTTTGGTTGGTGGCCGGTGAGGGCCGTGCTGGCAATCATCTTCTCTGGTAAAAAGCAACTGAACAGGATAAGCTACACGCAGTGCAATATCTGCTACCTCTGAAACATAGTCCCGAGCCAACTTTCTCCCAAAGCTTCCTCCTGCAAGTGTCGTGTTGATGATGACTTTTTCTTTTGGCAAGCCTGTGCTTTTTGCTAGCTCCTCAGCCGCAAGCGTCTGTTGATGACAAGGGGACCAGACAGTTAAAACTCCCCCCTTATACTGAGCAGTTGCCGTTGCGGTTTCCAGCGGCGCATGTGATGCCGCCGATATCTCATAAACCCATTCGAGTGTCTTTGCTCTGGCCGCAGCGGTACCGGTTTCCCTAATTAGATAACCAGGCTCAGAAAGACCTTCGGTAAGCTCACGGTCAAAATCACTGGAGCTTATGCCCTGATTTTCGCCGTAAGACCATTCAACTTTTAAGGCCTTACGCGCCTGCATAGCAGCCCAGCTGTTGGTTGCAACAACAGCAACTTTATTTCCAATAGTCAGCACATCAACCACCCCAGCGGTATTGAGTGCAGCAGCCGTATCCACAGAAAGAAGCGTACCACCACGGACCGGACACCGTTCAATAGAAGCATATTTCAGACCGGAGAAAACGACATCCGCACCATAAATTGCCGAACCCGATATTATCTCCGCGGCATCCAAGCGCCCACGCGCTTTACCTGTATATTTGAAAGCGCTGATATCTTTCAGCGCAGGCTTTTCAGGCACGGGTAGTTTGCCCGCCGCATCCAACAGAACTGAGAAAGGCAGTTTTCTGCCAGTAGCTTTATCCGCAATAAAGCCACCTTCGGCTATACAGCTGCCTGCACTAACGCCCCACTGATTGGCAGCTGCCGTGATAAGCATTTCACGGGCCGCCGCAAACATTGGGCGATAATACCGCCAAGCACCCAATGTTGCCCCGCTACCGCCAGTACCAACATAGCCATACTTTTCATCTGCTGTTGTTTGATGCATCTGCAACAAGGACAGCTCAGCTCCCAGTTCGTCTGCCACCAAGACTGCAATGCCTGTTTTAACTAATTGACCAAGTTCTGTGCGTTTGCACCAAAAATGCACGCTGTTATCCGCATGGATTTCAAGGAAAGCGTTTGGTGAAAACTTTGTCTCGGGCACGGATGCACCAGCAGGCATATTAAACAGGCCCAGCCCAAACCCAGCAGCCCCTGCTGACATAAACTTTAATATTGAGCGCCTAGATACCGTCGCCGAACCTTCCGTGTGTTTTTGATGTGCCTTTTGTATCGCTGTCATATTTTCCTCCTGAACAAGCGGGGGTTTGTTCAGGAGATTCAGGTAAACAGCCGCATTTTCCAGCAATCTGGGACGAGCGCCGGATATGTGGGACGATCAGTTACAAACGGATTTCTTATCTGTTAACTCGCGGTCGACAAAACTGGGGAAAGAGCTTCGCGGTGCGCGCGGCCACAAGGCAGTTCACTGCCATCTTTCATTTTTACAAGCGCGCTGCCATCCCTGTTTTTATTGATACCTTCAATAGCGGCTTTATTCACAACATAAGAGCGATGGATCCGGATAAACCTATCCCCCTCGAGCGTTTTTTCCATCTTTGAAAGTGTGTTGCGAAGGATGTATGTTTGGCCGCCCGCATGCACATCTACATAGTTACGCGCCGCTTGCATCCAGTCTACTTCACTTGCTTTCAGCCAGACAATCGTCCGGCCTTTATTAACGACCAGTGTTTGCTCTTCATCCCGTGCAGTGAATAACTGCCCCTGTTGTTTGCGCACATACACAAGCGAGGTCATAACAAACAAAGTGTATGTCCCCAAAGTAATAGGCACCATATAATAAAAGGTCCCCAGAAAGCCCTCCTCAAAACCCATTAGATTATTGATACCATTTGCATATAGCGCGGCAAGAATTGCACTAACCAAGGCAGAAGCCCCTAGGCCAACCCAAGATTGCCCTCTCTTTGAGAACCAAGACAGCAAACCAAAAGCCACGGGTAAAAGTACCGGCCAGAACATCCACCGCGACAGAAGCCAAATGTTAGCACCATTAGGTACGTCAGGCATATCGGGATTAATCCAACCATGCATATGGCAATAACTGAAGGCCGCAGAAACAATCACGAGCCACACCAGCCCTAATAGCAGGGTATATTTTCGTTCAATCTGTTCAGGTAAAAATGCCATACCTATTTATAGCAAACCATTCCCCGTAAATCACAACCGAAATTATTGTGAAATTGCCTCACTAATAATACCGCATGAGAGATCATGCCTTTTTCTCACGTGATATACCTGTTAGCAGTCGCCCTAGAATATCAGCCCCCGTGATAACTCGCTTTTCTTTCGCCCATAATAGCACCACATCCTGATCAATCACATTGTCGCCCGTATAACCTGGCTGCACTTCAAACTTCTGCATAATATGCCCTAAGCGTACCGTAGCATCCTTAACCAAGATCGGTTTATGACAGAAGCCTAGCGGGTCAAATGTCTCTTCTTCCAAGAGGGCGCTCCGCAAATAACCATCAGAATCCAAAAGCAATTGAGGTTCGTTTTCTTCATCTATCAAAACGATCCATTTCTTCCCGGAGGCCTGTAATTTTTTTAGAAAACCCTTTGCTACTTTATCTCCGACCATAGGGAAAACCGGCACACCTTTTTCAAATGGTACTGTAACAATGCTTTTAGGATGAAGAGGCTCCCCTTCGAGCGAAGCTGGAACATCATCAATCGATAAAAAATTCAGCGCACCTAAACCTTCAATACGATCCAAGTCCGCATCTTCGGCGATCATATGTTGGCGGATCATTTCGCGCATATCGCGCTCACGCAGATACTGAATACCTTCTTTGCCAAGCCAAGAATCCAGCAATAAAGCCACCGGCTTTGCGACGGGAAACAACAAAATTTGATACACTCGCAACACTGGTGCGAGCAAAGCACCAATCTTTAAGGCATTCCTTGAAAAATAGGCTTGGGGGAAGATTTCCCCAATCAATGTAATAATCAGTGTGGAAAAAAGAAAGGCTGTCACACCGGTCATCACAGAGTTAGACAACAGTGTCAGCAATACATTGATACCAACATTGCCCCACAAAATAGTTGTGAGCAAAAAGTTAGAATCCTCACGCATAGCCAGAATACGCATCGCGGCCTTGTTACCTGTCCCAACCTCAACCTCAAGCCGTAAACGGCTAACGCTAAAATACGCTAAGTTAAGGCCAGAAAAAATTGCAGATTGGCTAACGCAGAAGAAAATTCCCACCCACGTTAAAGTCGCCGCCACAGAAGGGTCAATAAAGTCGAGGCTCACACCATTATCCTTTAGCGGCTACCGAAAGACGCCTGTTATGGCCGCGGAAAATAAAATCCATTCCCGAAGGCTGATTGCATGAACTCAAACCATATAGAGTAATACGATAGAAACATACACTGACATAATACACTGCCATTTAGCGCCCCTTGTGGCCCTTCAAAAGACAATACCACACACAAGACTTGACGAAATGGCAAAAGTCATAATATATAACCATATGGCTATACATTATGACACACCGCTAGATCGCACTTTCCATGCACTCGGGGATCCTACCCGACGGCGCATGCTCAGTGCCCTCCATGATAATGGTAACTTAACCGCAGGCGAACTTGGCAGCCCCTTCAACATGAGCCAACCCTCTGCTTCCAAGCACCTTTCGGTTCTTGAAAAAGCGGGCCTCGTGAAGCGTACCGTTAAAGGGCGAAAACACAGTTTTTCCCTCAATGCCGCACCCCTTGAAGAGGCAGACAGCTGGATTAGCCGCCATACAGCGTTTTGGAATGGTTCCCTCGACCGGCTTGAAGCCCTTGTCGAAACAGTGACAAAGGAAGACATCAATGACTGATTTACGGTCCGTAACCCTAACGCGCCATTTCGCAATCAGCACAGAAAAGCTGTTTGAGTTTTTGTCCACACCTGAGCATATGCAGCAATGGTTTCATCCCTCCCCTGACATCCGCATGGAAGTGCA
>CAXBKT010000096.1:0-13965 GCA_963976155.1 uncultured Kordiimonadaceae bacterium
TGGATCCCCAAGGAAATGCAAGCACCGGGTTTGGTATTGATAGGCTGGCTCGGGAAATTACATCCTATGATGTGGTGCTTGGGGCCGCGCCAGTAGCTGATGCGGTGCTGGCGACTGAGGTGCCAGGCCTTGATATTATCCCTTCGACTGTTGATCTTTCGGGCGCAGACTTGGAACTTGCTGAGCTTCCTCAAAGGAATTTTCGTTTACAGCAAGCGCTTGCGAAAGCCAAGGCGCGGGATGGTTATGATTATATCCTGATCGATTGTCCGCCGTCTCTTTCCCTTTTAACAATCAATGCACTAGTTGCTGCTGATGAAGTGTTAGTACCGTTGCAGTGTGAATTTTTTGCACTAGAGGGGCTTAGCTTGCTGTTGAAGACAATAGAGCAAGTGCGTACGAGCCTTAATCCAAATCTCACGATTAATGGTGTTGTGCTAACAATGTTTGATAAGCGCAATAACCTCTCAGAACAGGTAGCGCTTGATGTCCGGGATTATCTTGGCGACAAAGTTTACAATACTGTTATACCGCGGAATGTTCGGGTATCTGAGGCGCCAAGCTTCGGTAAACCTGCACTTTTATATGATCACCGGTGTGTTGGTAGTAGGGCATACATTGCTTTGGCTCGAGAATTTATGGGCAGATCTGGCCCGTTGGCAGCCTAAGTTGCTACCAGTTAGATATTAGAGAAAATAAAGAGTTAGGTTAGTAGAATGGCAAAAGCTGCTCGTAAAGGGTTAGGTCGGGGACTTTCAGCACTGCTTGGGGATGATAGACCAATCGTTGGTACAGAACTTCCTGCAGAATCAGCAAATGATGGTGCGCCGCGTACCCGCCGCCGCCTGCCTATTGAGTTTCTTGAGCGGAATGCTAATCAGCCTCGTGTACATTTTGATGAAGCATCACTTGAGGAGCTTGCCACATCTGTTAAGGACAAAGGGCTTTTACAGCCAATTTTGGTTCGAGAGCTCGGCCCGGAAAAATACCAAATTGTGGCAGGTGAGCGCCGGTGGCGCGCATGCCAGAAGGCTGGCGTGCATGAGGTGCCTGTTGTCGTCCGAGAATTAACCGACGCTGAAGTTCTTGAAATAGCCATCGTTGAAAATGTTCAACGCGAAGATTTGACAGCCATTGAGGAAGCGGTAGGCTTTAAGCGTCTTATGGAAGAGTTTGGCCATACACAAGAAGCTGTAGCGGAAGTTGTTGGTAAAAGCCGTAGCCATGTAACTAACCTCATGCGCCTTTTGAATTTGCCAGAAAAAGTTCAAACTTTGTTGGGTGAGGGTCTTATCTCTATGGGACATGCCCGGGCACTTATCGGCTATGAATTTGCTGTAGAGTTAGCAAAGCGGGTGGCTGCAGAGGGTTTGAGCGTAAGGCAAGTCGAGGCAATAGTAGCTGAAAGTAAGGACACTACTAAGCAAAAACGCCAACCACGCCCCGGAGGAACATCTGCCCGCAAAAAGGACGCTGATACTGTTGCTCTTGAGAAAGATCTTTCCGCAGCTGTTGGCCTTAAGGTGTTGATTGATCACCAAGGGGAAACAGGTAAGATAACTATCAATTACGATAACCTTGATGAGCTTGATGAGCTTTGCTCTAAGCTTGGGGTGTGCGGCTTTTAGTTTGCTAATGCATTACATGAAGTAGAAAACCCCAGTAATAAGCTGGGGTTTTATTTTATTCTAATGAGTGCTCAGTATAATATTTTTTTTAAAGCTTTGCTTCAAGTGCATCCCAAATACTGGCTTCCAAGCTTACACCATCAAACTTGTTTACGGCTTGAAGTCCTGTTGGGGATGTAACGTTGATTTCAGTTAACCAATCCCCGATCACATCAATGCCAACAAACACAAGACCACGCTTTTTGAGTTCTGGTTTCAAGCGGGCACAAATTTCTTGCTCGCGAGGTGTTAGACTCGATTGTACTGCCGTGCCACCAGCGACAAGATTAGAACGAATTTCACCGTCTGCAGGAATACGGTTGATGGCTCCTACGGCCTCGCCGTCGATCAGGATGATACGTTTGTCGCCTTGAACGACTTCTGAGAGAAAGCGTTGTACCATCACGGGTTCACGGCTTGCTTCAAGGAACATCTCCATCAAGCTGCCAAGGTTGGAATCATCTTCTTTTAAATGGAACACACCGGCGCCGCCATTGCCGTAAAGCGGCTTAACAATAATATCGCCGTGATCGGCCCTGAATGCCCGAATGTCATCTTCGCGGCGCGTGATAAGAGTTGGTGGCATTAGGTCTAGAAACTTGGTGACAAACAGCTTTTCGGGTGCATTGCGTACTTCAGCCGGGTTATTCACCACTAGTGTTTTAGGGTGGATAAGTTCTAGCAAATGCGTGGCTGTGATATAGGCCATATCAAACGGCGGGTCTTGACGCATCCAAACGATATCTACGTCGGCAAGGTCGATTACTACAGCTTCACCAAAATCAAAATGATTCCCAGGTTCACGTCGCACAGTAACCGGACGAGCAAGGGCTGTAACATTACCGTCCCTGTAAGATAGATCATTGACCAGATAGTGCCATAGTTCATACCCGCGTTTCTGGGCTTCCAACATTAAAACAAAGGTACTGTCACCGTTTATATTTACGGTTTCCATTGGGTCCATCTGAAATGCGACCTTAAGAGGGGTGTTTACCATATTGTTTTTCCTGCCGTTTTGGCCTTAAGGCCCCGTCTGAATAAAAGTGTAAATGGCGGACTGTTGCTATTTGTATGAAGTTGGCCGCCAAGCGTCCCTGATATGGGTTGGAAATGCTCGGGGTGCAATAGCTACAACATCAAACCTAAGTGATTTGGCTTTACCAGGGTTTAGTTTTAGCCAATCTTCACTTGCTGCTTCAATACGCTTTCGTTGTTTGTAAGCGATAGAATAGAGGGCGTCATCCACAGTTTTTCTTGCCTTTACCTCAACAAAAATAACAGTGGTGCCATGTTTACAAATCAGATCAATTTCACCGCGTTTAGAGCGAAATCGGCGGTTAACCGTTCGGTACCCTTTAATGAAGAGAAATAAGGATGCCCAAATTTCAGCGTATCTACCGCGTTTTTCTGATTTTTGGCGTTTGTTCGGCATCTTATTTTAATTTTTCTCAGAAAGCTCAAGTGCACGTGCATAGAGCCCTTTGCGTTTTTCGCCTGTGAGTTCTGCAACAAATGCAGCAGCTGATTTAACACTCATGTGGTTTAAGGCAAGCTGTAGTGTTTCATCAGTATAGATTGATGTGCCTTCCCGTTTTTCAGATTTTGGCGCTGATCCGATAACCACAACGATTTCACCTTTTGGTGTTTCTGCTTTTTCATAATGCGCGGCAAGTGATACTAGGTCGTTTCGAACGACTTGCTCAAATTTCTTTGTAAGCTCCCGGCAAACAGCGGCCGGGCGAGGTCCGAGTGCAGATGCTGCATCTCTCAAACTTGCTGCAAGGCGCTTGGCGCTTTCATAATAGACCAAAGTTGCTTCGGTTTCTTTTTCCGCGGCAAACCAGTCATGACGGGCTTTGGTTTTTGTTGGTGAAAAACCCATGAAAAGGAACCGGTTGGTTGGCAAGCCAGCAACAGACAGTGCTGTTGGTACAGCTGAGGGGCCAGGTAGGCTTGTCACCATCAAGCCCATTTTATGGGCTTCATCTACGAGTTTGTAGCCGGGGTCAGATATAAGCGGTGTGCCGGCATCTGAAACAAGCACAACAACACCGCCCTCGGCAATTTTAGTTAGAATTTTTGGCCGTTGTCCGGCTGCGTTATGCTCATGGTATGGTAACATGGGTTTCTTAATAAGGTACGCATTGAGTAATTTGCCGGTAATACGAGTATCTTCACAAGCGACAAGGTCTGCGGCGGCGAGTGTGTCTTTGGCACGGCGTGTGATATCACCGAGGTTACCAATGGGGGTTGCCACGATATAAAGGCCAGCAGGTAATTTTTTGAGTGTCCTGATTTCAGCCATTTTCTTCTTTCATATTAAATCATATGGAAAGCAGCTCTTTTCCATTTTACAAAATGGTTATAGGGTCGCTTCATTATGGGTGCTGCCACGAAAGGCAACAGAAAACACCAAGGGTATCTATGCTTCTAAGTAGGTTAATAAGTACAGTGAAAACTGCCAGCCTTTTTGTCTGTTTGTTTGTTGCTGCTTGTGGTCCTGATATGCCAGCCCCTGAGCGCACTGTCGCAAATACGGGGCTTGCTCAAGATTTTGCGGAAAACATGGAAGTAAAAGCACCTGAGTCGCTGGCTACTACCGAAGAGGTGGGCGGAGAGAAAATCATTGTTGCGTTGCTGTTGCCGCTTAGTGGTTCAGAAGCTGAAATTGGACAAGCACTGCTTCGTTCTGCGACGATGGCGTTATTTGATGCATATGATCCGCGCTTGGTTCTTTTGCCATTAGACACTAAAGCTAATGTGGCTGATGCTGAAAAAGTCGCACAACAGGCACTTGATGAAGGTGCATCTATTGTTCTTGGGCCACTACTTGCAGGTAATGTAAGTGCTGCGGGTAAAGTTTTAGAGGGGTCAGGTGTTCCACTTATTGGCTTTTCTAACGATAGCGCGGTAGCGGCCCCCGGACGGTTCATTATGGGCTTTCTACCGGAACTTGAGGTGAAACGCGTTGTTGATTATGCTGTGTCGCTTGGGCTTGTAGAACACGCGGCTTTGGTGCCTGACGGGCGCTACGGCAACAGGGTGCGGGAAGCATTTGGGGATGCAGTTTCCGCGGCAGGCGCAACCATTGCGGCGATAGAAAGTTACCCCCCAGACCCAGAGGCAGTGTTTGAACCGGTTAAGCGCTTATCAAACTATGATAGCCGCCGTAAAGAAATGCGGGATGAAATTCGCTTTTTACGGTCACTTGGCGATGATGTTACTGACGAGATCGCAAATGAACTATCAAAGTCAGAAGTGCTTGAGGGTGTAAGCTATGATGCTGTTCTTCTGCCTGAAGGGGGGGAGCTTTTAAAGACACTAGGACCCCTTTTGCCGTTTTATGAAATTGATCCGAATAAAATCAAATTGCTTGGTACAGGGCTTTGGAATGACGACAGCCTACTTCGTGAGCCACCACTTCAGGGTGCTTTTTTTGCGGCGCCAGACCCGGCAGCTCCACATGCTTTTTTGGCGCGCTACGCTGAAACTTTTGGGGTTGAGCCCCCAAGAATTACGACACTTGCATATGATGCAATGGCCTTGGTGGCACTGCTTGCACGAGAAGAAAGCCTTTTAGGCGACAATGGAAACAGGTTGTCACGTTTCTCATCTGAGGTGTTGATGAGTGAAACGGGCTTTTCAGGACTTGATGGGTTATTTCGTTTTTTACCTGATGGCACTATAGAGCGAGCGTTGGCTGTTTTAGAAGTGAATCGTCGGGGCTTTCAGGTGGTTGATGCGGCGCCAGCAGCTTTCCCCAGTTTTGGGTATGCACTTAGGCAAGCAGTTTCCCAAGAATAAAATTCAACAGTGGCCGTCCAAGGTTGGTGAGTATCAAGTGATCGTTTTCCCAAGCTATATGGCCAGACGCCGTTAGATCAGTAAGCGCGGTTTCATTAACCAGCCTAGCTAGCTTTTGGCCAAACAGGTTTTCCCAACGTTCTATGTCGATACCCTTTTTAAGGCGTAGGCCTGTCATAATGGCTTCAACGGCGCGGTCTTCAGCGGTGATATGCTCAAGTGTTTCAAGGCCGGTTCCACGTGAAACAACAGCTGATAGCCAATCCTCTGGGCGTTTAATTTGCGCGTGTGCGTCAGCAGACCCTTGTGTTTGCCCCGGCAACCGTCCATGCGCACCGGGCCCAATGCCGACGTAATAATCACCCTGCCAATAAGCAAGGTTATGCTGTGATTCTTCACCTAACATTGCATGGTTTGATATTTCGTAGGCAGGCAAACCAGCTTTTGACATGATATTTTGTGTTTCATTGAACATGGCTGTTGAAGTTTCTTCGTCAGGAAGCTCAAATTTTCCGCGGTGGAATTGGTGGTAAAAGGCGGTGCCTTCTTCAATTGTTAGCTGGTATAGCGACATGTGGCTTGTGCCAAACGATAAGGCTTCTCTTAATTCTTGTTGCCACTGTGCTGTTGTCTGCTCAGGCCTTGCATATATTAGATCAAAACTTACACGCTCAAAGTTGTTCTGTGCGACTTTAAGCGCTGCGAGAGCTTCTTCCGCACTATGAAGACGGCCCAAAAACTTAAGAACATCATTATCTAAGGATTGAATACCAACGGATAGCCGGTTGATACCAGCTTCTTTGTAAGCTCTGAAGCGCCCAGCCTCTACACTAGAGGGGTTGGCTTCAAGGGTAACTTCGATGTTACTTTGGGGCGCCCAGTGATTTTTTACTGTATTTATCACTGTGGCAACTGTTTCGGGTTCCATTAGACTTGGGGTCCCTCCCCCAAAGAAAATAGATTTAGCACTCAGATGTGGATAGAGGGCTGCTAGATGCTCAACTTCGTTAACAAGGGCCTTCTGCCAATCTATGTGAGACACAGTTTCCCGTACATGGCTGTTGAAATCGCAGTAAGGGCATTTCTTAAGGCAAAAGGGCCAATGCACATAAATCGCAGCTGGCCCTGTGTAATTACTGCCCTCAAAAACTGGAAAACTATTGGATTTACTATCCATGGCTTGTCATTCGACGGCTTGACCGGAGGATCCATTTCCGTGGAGCTCGACAAACGTTAGACTCGCCGATCGAGTAGGCGAATGACGAATGAAGATATACTCTATTTTTTGAAGCAGGCATCGATCAGTTGCTTAAAGGCATTTGCCCTGTGGCTCATGGCGTGTTTGTCCGCAGGCTCCATTTCTGCAAAAGTGATATCATGGTTTGCCGGAATGAACATTGGGTCGTAACCAAATCCCTTGTCACCGCGCATTGGCCATGTGAGGTCGCCGTAAACTTTGCCCTCGAAGCTTTCCGTATGCCCGTCGGGCCACGCGAGCGTTAAGGCGCATGTGAAATTGGCGCTACGGTCATTGCAGTCACCAAGCTTGTCATTCACTGCCTTCATGGCGATAGCGAAGTCTTTGCTTGGTCCTGCCCAGCGCGCGCTATATATGCCGGGCTCACCGTTAAGGGCAGCAATCTCAAGGCCGCTATCGTCGGCAAGGGCGGGTATACCTGCAGCCTTAGCTGCTGCGAGAGCCTTTATTTCGGCGTTTGCGATGAAGGTGAGTCCGTCCTCAACTGGTTCTGGTAAATCCAAGTCACCCGCTGAAACGGTTTCTACGCCGTAAGGTGCGAGAAGTTCACCAATCTCGCGCACCTTGCCTTTGTTGTGGCTGGCAATGATAAGTTTATTACTATCAAAATGACGCGCCATCCCTTGTTCTCCGCCTTAAAGGCCAAGCGCAGTATTTTGCGCTTTTTTGATATCGTCACAGCCCATGCGGGCAAGACGAAGTAGGCGAAGGAACTCTTCCTCTGAGAATGGCTCTTCTTCCGCAGTGCCTTGAATTTCAACGATGCCACCTTTACCAGTCAGGACAAAGTTTGCGTCAGTTTGTGCCGTGCTGTCTTCAGGGTAATCAAGATCAAGCACTGGTGTACCTTCATATATACCGCAACTGATGGCTGCGATACTATCTGTGAAAGGCATGGTTTCAATATGACCTTCTGCCATCATCCAAGTGAAACACTGGTGGAGTGCTACATAAGCGCCCGAAATTGAGGCAGTACGGGTACCGCCGTCTGCTTGAATGACATCACAGTCAATACGCACCTGACGCTCACCGAGGGCCTCAAGGTCAACAACGGCGCGCATTGCGCGGCCAATTAGGCGCTGAATTTCTTGTGTACGGCCGCTTTGTTTGCCTTTTGCGGCTTCACGAGGCATGCGACCATGTGTTGAGCGGGGCAGCATGCCATACTCTGCTGTAATCCAGCCTTTACCTGTATCGCGCAGGAAATGCGGCGGACGTTCTTCGAAGGTTGCTGTGACAAGTACATGCGTATTGCCAAACTTCACCATACAGCTGCCTTCGGCATGCAGAGCAAAACCTGGGATCATTTCAATCTGTCGCATTTCGTCGCTTGCACGTCCACTCGGTCGCATAGTCAGTCCTTATCTCTATATGAAGTCTTAAAATTAGCCCCCGCTATACACCGAGAACTGCTATGAAGAAAGACTATATGCTGGATTGACGGTGATTAGCGGTTTTTCTAGTATCTAGCATAGTTTGTTTGGAGGGGTTTATGTCGCTCGCGAGTTTTAATCAGCGATCCATCGATATTTTCCGCCAGATAGTGGAAACCTATCTGGAAACAGGTGACCCTGTTGGGTCTCGCACACTTTCACGCGTTGAAAATATAGGGGTTTCACCGGCAACAGTTCGTAATGTGATGGCAGACTTAGAGGATGCAGGCTTGCTTATTGCCCCCCACACGTCTGCTGGTCGTATTCCAACGGATCTTGGTCTAAGGATGTTTGTTGATGGTTTGATGGAGGTCGGTAACCTAACGAAAGCAGAACGAGAATCTATCAAAGGCCAATGCGCCACCACAGGGCGGCCAATGGAAGAGGTGTTATCTGAAGCTACGCGAGCATTGTCTGGCCTGTCGCACTGTGCGTCTGTGGTGATGGTTCCTAAAAAAGAACTCGCGGTTAAGCATATTGAATTTGTACCTTTGTCGCCAACCAGCGCGTTGGTTGTTTTAGTCTCGGAAGATGGCGGTGTCGAAAACCGTGTTATCGAGGTCCCAACAGGGTTACCACCTTCCGCACTAGCTCAAGCGGGCAACTATTTAAGCGCGCGGCTTGTAGGCCATTCGCTTGAAGAGATGAAAGGCGCGGTAGAGAAAGAACTACATAGCCGCCAAGCGGAATTGGATGTACTCACGAGCAGGGTCGTTGAAAGCGGCCTTGCTGTTTGGTCTGGTGACAATGGGAAACCGGCATCTCTTCTTGTGTCTGGTCAATCCAACTTACTGGGTGGTGTGCAAGCAAATGATGATTTAGAACGCATAAAACATCTATTTGACGAGCTAGAACGCAAAAAAGACTTGATCAAATTGATGGAACTCGCCAAAGACGGGCGCGGAGTGCGCTTATTTATTGGTGCGGAGAACAATTTATTTTCCCTTTCGGGTTCATCTCTCGTTGTTTCTCCCTATATGAATGGTGCGAATAAAATTGTTGGTGTCCTTGGGGTGATCGGCCCCACGCGTTTAAATTACGCGAGGATTGTGCCAATGGTAGATTATACAGCCCAGGTTGTTAGCAAAATCCTTTAGGGATTGTAACGGCCCAAAGTTGAGTAAACGGAACAGTAATGAGCGAAAAACAAACACACGAAGAAGCTGAAGGTTTCACACCAGAAGAACTAGACGCTGCTGAGCAGGTTGTTGAAGAAAACGAAGAGCACGCAGAAACGGATTTGGTAGCAGAGCTCCAGTCTGAAGTTGCTGTCCTGAAGGACCGTTTGCTACGTGCCGTTGCTGAAACAGAGAATGTGCGCCGCCGTGCGGATAAAGATAAAGCTGATGCTAGCAACTATGCAGTAACGGGTTTTGCGCGCGACATGCTCAATGTAAGCGATAATTTACGCCGGGCTCTTGATAGCCAGCCAGAAGATACACCAGATGACTTTAAGGGCTTTGCCGAAGGTGTTGAGGTGACTGAGCGCGAGCTTCTTAATATTATGGAGCGGTATGGCATTAAGAAGGTTGAGCCAGAAGTTGGCGAGAAGTTTGATCATAAATTCCATCAAGCCATGTTTGAGGTGCCCACGGCAGAACATACTCCAGGTTCCATCATGCAAGTAGTGGCACCAGGTTATGTGATAAAAGATAGACTATTGCGTCCTGCGATGGTGGGTGTTGCAAAAGGTGCGGAAAAAACGGTGGATACTAAAGCCTGACTTTAGCTACTCAGACAAATTTATTGAAAGCTCCGCAGTTTGCGGGGCTTTTTTTATATTTTCCGCCTTGTAAAGGACCCTTGACATGTAGGAGTGTGTTATTTATGTAAAGGAAGCTTTACTAAATGACAACAAGTTACGACACGGAAGATAGACATGAAAAAGGCATTGATAACATACACACGAGACTTCGGCTTAAGCATGGCCCTATATATGGCGGCTGTTTTTGGCATCAATATGGTGCCTGGAATTGAAGAAATGCCCAAGTGGCAGGCGGTGTTGATTGCTCTGATACCAATTGTACCAATACTAATGTCCATTCGGGCTGTTCTGGTTTTTCACCGAAGCATGGATGAGCTTCATAAACAGATTGCAATGGAAGCGACAATAATTGCGTTTTTCCTAGTTGGACTGGGTTCTTTTTCGTACGGCTTCCTTGAGGGCGTTGGGTTTCCGCAGCTTGATGTGATCTGGATATTTCCTGCTTTGATTATGACGCAGGGTGTGGCGCAATTTGTTGTTCGGAGGAAATATCAATGAATAACAGATTGAAGGTGTTGCGTGCAGAACGGGATTGGAGCCAGCAGCATTTGGCGGATCAATTGGATGTTTCCCGCCAGACCATCAATGCGATCGAGCGCGGCAAGTATGACCCATCCTTACCGCTCGCTTTCAAATTCGCTGCACTATTCAGTTGTCAGATAGAAGAAATCTTCCAGCCATGAAACAAGAAAGCCAACTCAATATGAACTGGCTTTCAACCCTGTGATTAGTCTCGGCTATTAAAGTTTTTCTTCAATCAGCGCGATTGTTTCCGGCACGCCGTAAAGCGCAATGAAGCCGCCCATGCGCGGGCCTTGGCTTTGACCGAGTAACACTTCGTAGCAAGCTTTGAACCAGTCACGGAGATTTTCAAATTCTGCATCTTTACCGGCTGAATAAACTTCCGTCATGATTAACTCAGCATTGTTTTCATTTTGGTCGAGCGCCTTAAGGCGTGTAACTAAGCTATTGAACGCTGTTACTTCTTGCTCAGTCGCAGAGCGGAAGCTTTTGTTAGGTTTGACAAAGTCATCATAATATTTGAGTGCATAACCCATAAGCATATCAAGTTCTGGGTATGTTTCTGCTGTTGCGCCGTCTGCATATTTACCAACAAAACTCCAGAGTGCTTCTTTGCTGTTGGCGTTTGCAGCTGACACAAGATTTAACAGCAGTGCAAAACTAACTGGAAGTTCCGCTTTTGGAACATCGCCGCCGTGGATATGCCACGCGGGACTTTTGTACTGATCAGCAAGTTCTTGCTCATGATACTTTGAAACGAACGTATAATATTCGTCTACAGCTTTTGGAATTACATCAAAATACAGACGTTTCGCTTTCCTTGGGCTTTGGAACATGTATAGCGACAGGCTTTCCGGGCTCGCGTAGCTTAGCCATTCTTCAATTGAAATACCGTTGCCTTTTGATTTGGATATCTTCTGGCCTTTATCATCGAGAAATAGCTCATAGCTAAGCGCCTCTGGTGGTTGGCCACCCAGAATACGGCGAATAATGGAAGAAAGCTTCACGCTTTCATCAAGGTCTTTGCCCGCCATTTCATAATCAACGTCGAGCGCGTCCCAGCGCATTGCCCAGTCAACTTTCCACTGACATTTGACTTTGCCGCCTGTTACTTTGGTTTCAACACGCTTGCCTGATTTATTTTCAAACGAAATAACACCTTCGTCAGGGTCTTCTACGCGCACAGGCACTTGAAGCACCTCGCCAGTATCAGGACATAGTGGCAAAAACGGGCTGTATGTTTGGCGGCGTTCTTCACCAAGCGTTGGCAAAATTACTTTAATCACTTTGTCATACTGACGGCAGATTTTCAGAAGTGTTTCATCAAAACGACCTGATTTGTAGCACTCAGTTGCTGAGTAGAAATCATACTCAAACCCGAATTGGTCAAGGAAAGCCTGAAGCCGTGCGTTATTGTGCGCGCCAAAGCTCGGATGCGTACCAAAGGGGTCTGGTACTTGTGTAAGGGGCTTGTTGAGCGCAGCCTCGAGGAGCTCTTTGTTTGGTACATTTGAGGGCACTTTGCGTAAGCCATCCATGTCATCCGAGAAGCAAACGAGCTTTGTAGGAATGTCAGAAATCTCGCGAAAGGCGCGCATTACCATTGTTGTGCGTGACACTTCGCCGAAGGTGCCAATGTGCGGTAGGCCGGATGGGCCGTAGCCTGTTTCAAAAAGCACATACCCCTTTTCAGGCGCACCCTTTTTGAAGCGTTTGACTAGCTTTTCTGCTTCTTTGAACGGCCAAGCGTTTGAAGAAAGAGCGAGATCAATATTGCTAGTCATAAGCGTCACCTAAAATTTTGTTGTGGGCAGTTGTCGTCAAGTCGCCGGAAGCTAGGGTTTATAAGGCGTTTCGTCAAGAAAAACACCTCATGGATACAATAATGTCATACGGGGTCATTCTGCTCTATTTTTTAGCGGCATCCCCTTATATGCTCCGGCGATGCAAAAAGGTTCGGAAAATTACTCTGGCGCAGATTTAATCGTGGAAGCCCAAAGGTCGGGTGCATCTTTGGATGCAATTCCTGCGCTCGTGGTTGGCTTGCGTTATGCAACGGTTTTGTCTGTAGATGGTGAGTTTGAGCAAATCACCCTTGATGCAGCTGCAGAACGTGCAAGCAGAACGCCCCATTTGGTGTTGAACCGTGTACTTGCTGCGCGGCGGTTGGGGTTACCGCAAATAAGGGCCTTTGACCTGCTTGAGCTTTATGCATTCGTGCGGCCTGCACGCTATTGCTTGCCGACAGTAACGGGGCTTTTGAAAGCGCTCGTTATTGAAAAGCAAGCGCATGATGCTGAGGATGAGTGCCTTCTACTGCGCGAGATAGCAGTACGGTTGCTTGCTGATATGGCAAGTGAAACGTACCGGTACCGCGCTGGTGGGTCGCGGGTTGCGATGATGATGGCGAAAGCAGGCTGGGCGTGGGGTCCGTTAGTGCTTGGTGCGATTGAAACCTATGCAGATCATAGCCGTGAAGATGGACTTTTCGTGTGGCTGTCTTTGCCGGAATGGGAGGATGGTGCGCCGCCGCCGCCCGCTGGCGATGAGCCTGTCACTGCTGAAGAAAGTAAGGCGCGGCTTGCAGGACTTTTAGCAGAGGGCTCTGAAGTTCGCGAAGGGCAACAAAGATTTGCGGCAGGCGCCACTCATGTTTTTTGTCCGCGTGAAATGGCTGACGGCCCTAATATACAGCTTTTAGAGGCGGGTACCGGTACTGGGAAAACGCTTGGTTATATTGCACCAGCAAGCGTTTGGGCGGAAAAGAATGAAGGTTCCGTTTGGCTTTCTACATTCACTAAAAATTTGCAGCGTCAGTTGGACCAGGAGTTGTCGAGGCTTTATCCGGACCCGAAGATAAAGGCCAAACGTGCGGTTATCCGAAAAGGCCGGGAGAATTACGCTTGTCTCCTCAATATCGAGGAAACACTCAGGGCCGTCATGATGCGCGCTAACCCAGCAGAGGGTATGGATAGGGACAAAATTCTTATTGGCTTGATCGCGCGGTGGGCACGCTACACCCGAGATGGTGACATGATCGGCGGTGACTTTCCAAGTTGGCTGGGGCCTCACTTTGGGGTTGGTCGTATTGCTGGTTTAACTGACCGGCGCGGCGAATGCCTTTATTCTGCGTGCGCACATTTCCGGAAATGCTTCATTGAACGCAATGCGCGAAAGGCTAAACACGCAGATCTTGTCGTCGCAAACCATGCGCTCGTGATGGCGCAAGCCGCGATGCGGGCGGGTGACCCTGATTTACCGAAACGTATTGTGTTTGATGAAGGGCATCATGTTTTTGATGCAGCGGACAGCGCTTTCTCGGTTCATCTGTCAGGACTTGAAGGTGCGGACCTTCGGCGGTGGCTTAGGGGTAAAGAGTCAGGTGGCAGTACCCGTGCACGCGGTCTTAAAAGTCGTTTGGAAGAACTAATATCTGATGATGCTGATGCACAGAGGCTACAGGATGAAATACTCGAAGCGGCGCGCATATTGCCATCAGATAATTGGCTTGGCCGG
>CAXBKT010000097.1:0-13783 GCA_963976155.1 uncultured Kordiimonadaceae bacterium
GCAGTAACTTCTTCAGCCAAGACTGTTTTGATAAGCGCCTCATCAACGGTGCGCCCATCGTCAAGCTTGGCAGCGTGCACACGCCACTGCCAAAGTTGCGTGCGGGAAATCTCAGCTGTAGCGGCATCTTCCATTAAATTGTGGATCGGCACACAACCCATACCATCAAGCCAAGCTGCTAAATACAAAAGCGCTACATTGATATTATTACGCAGACCTGCTTCCGTAATCTTGCCTTCAGGCACGGCTAACAAATCAGCCGCAGTAACGGAAACATCGGCCCGAGCATTCGAGAGCTGGTTGGCCTCAGGCATTGCTGCATCAAAGATATCCTTCGCAAGAGGAATAAGTGCGGGGTGCGCAACCCACGTACCATCGTGACCATTTCCCGCTTCACGCTCTTTATCGGCCTTCACTTTAGCCATTGCAGCCGCGCTCGCTGCAGCATCATTTTTTACAGGTATCTGCGCTGCCATACCGCCCATAGCATGTGCGCCGCGCTTATGACACGTCTGCACCAAAAGCTGGCTGTAACTACTGAGAAAATGCTTATCCATACCAACGTCGCTACGGTTAGGCAGTACAAAATCCGCCCGGCGTGCAAAACGCTTAATGAAGTTGAAAATATAATCCCAGCGCCCGCAGTTAAGGCCAACAATATGGTCCTGCAAGGCATATAATATTTCATCCATTTGGAACGCCGCAGTGATAGTCTCAATCAGCACCGTCACGCGCACTGTGCCCCGTGGTAAACCTATCCGGTCTTCAGCAAAACTTATGACCTCGCTCCACAACTGGGCTTCCAGATAGTGTTCCATCTTAGGCAGATAAAAATAGGGCCCAACACCATTATCAAACTGCTGCTTCGCGCAGTTGTGCAAGAAAATAGCAAAATCAAAGAAACCAGCTGAGATCGGTTTCCCGCCCAGCAGCACATGCTTCTCTTCCATATGCAGGCCGCGCGGACGAACCAAGAGTACCGCGGTTTCTTCCGCAAGGGCGTACTCTTTGCCATTCTTAGGATTGGTATAGTCAATTGTGCCAAACACCGCGTCTCTTAGGTTAACCTGCCCCTCAACTATATTCATCCACGTTGGTGTACTACTATCTTCAAAATCCGCCATAAAAGCATTGGCCCCAGAATTTAGCGCATTAATAACCATCTTCCGGTCAACAGGCCCCGTAATCTCCACACGGCGGTCGCTTAATGCTTCCGGCGCAGAGCGCACTTTCCAATCACCGGCGCGCACATCAGCTGTCTCAGCCAAAAAATCAGGGAGTTCACCGCCATCAAGCCGCTTTTGAAAAGCCACACGAGCCGCAATAGCATCTCGTCGCAAGCGCCCAAAACGTACCTCAATTGCCTCAGCAAGCGCTAGTGCGCCTTCGGTTAACACACTATCCATACCAGACACGGCAGGACCAACAATTGAGAGCGCGGCGCTATCATTTATCATGGGTCGTTCCTTATAGAGCTTAATTGTCTGTCGCCTTCTGCCCAAAAGGCGCGGTGCCAAAGCATGACAACCGGAGCCCGCAGCATACACCTGCATGACTTATTATATAATTCACAATAATCTTTAGGTTTTTCAAAATATTTTTGATAATAGAGTGTATGGATGTGTTTGACGATATGCGCGTATTTGCAAGCGTAGTTGAAAAAGGGAGCTTTTCTGAAGCAGGCCGATCGCTTCGCATGTCCCCAGCCCTTGTTAGTAGTCGCATTGCAAGGCTTGAAGCGCACTTGGGCGTAACTCTATTCACCCGGACAACACGCAAAGTAACAACAACCGAGATCGGCCTCAGGTACTATGATGATTGCCTCGACATAAGACGCCGCGTTGAAGAAGCCGAAAGCCGTATTTTAGAAGGAAGCGATTTACCCAAGGGTGTTCTGAAAATTACCTGCAGCAGCAGTTTCGGTAATGCCTTCCTTGTTAGGCAAATACCCGAATTCTCCCGGAAATATCCTGATATCCAACTACAATTTCGCATGACAGATGCTTTGGTTGATTTACTTGCAGATGGGCTTGATGTCTCCATCCGCATTGGGCCACTAGTTGATAGCAGTTTAAAGTCCCGCATTCTGGCCCCTTGCCCACGCTATATTTTTGCCGCCCCGAAGTATCTCGCGAGAGCAGGCACGCCGAAAACGCCGCATGACCTTGTACACCACAATTGTTTACTACTGCGCTTTCCCGGCTCACGCCAATACCGCTGGCGCTTTGAAGATGCGACAAATACCTACGAGCTGCCGATTACAGGGTCCATGGACAGCAACAACGGCGCAGCCCTCACCGAATGGGCGCTTGCCGGCATGGGCCTTATTTTCAAAACTTACTGGGAAGTAGCTGAGCATGTGAAAGCTGGCAAGCTGGTGCCAGTCTTAACCGAACATATGCCCAACGATTCATACATTGCGGCATTATATCCATACGACCGCTATCTACCACCACGCGTACGGGTATTTATCGACTTTCTGGCAGAGCAAGTGAAAGCCACAACTCTGTTCCACGAAAACAGTCTATAGTATGATACGCCCAATCAATAGCCTATCCACATGCCAATTTGAAACACAGCGCTTGTCTGTCTTGCACTGGGGCAGAATTGCACCTACGGGCCAAGTTTCCAAAGCATTACACACACAGCTAACATCAATGTTAACGCCCAAAGTTTTAGCATTTCTACCTGATGCAATGCAGCTCGACAGCAATGTAACAGGGCTCGACAAATGGCTTAATGCACGAAAAACCGAAAGCGAACTATTAGTTATCCAAGACAAGCAAACCACCGCCCTAATCGGCCTACTAATTCTCACAGATTTCGAAGAAGACGGTAATATTGAAATAAGGCTTGGTTATCTGCTAGCGGAACAACACTGGGGGAAAGGTTACGCAACCGAGCTATTGCAAGGGTTGGTGAAGTGGTCCAGGGGCCGAAACTATCCCTTGACGCTGTTGGGCGGCGTTGAAAAAAATAACACGGCCTCCGCCAAGGCACTCCGAAAAGCGGGCTTTATTGCTGTCCCCAAATTATCAACACAAATGACCGACACCTACCAGCTTAGCGTTGGTTTCTAGCCATCAGAACTACCCTGACTAAAACCGCAAGATTATGATATCAAACAAACAAGCTTCTGTTTTATTGCTTTTAGCCAACAATAAAAACATCGACAGGGCTTGGAGTGATCACGTGAAGAAAATTAGCATATTTGGTATACTGGCCGGGCTAATTTCCCTAATGATAGTAGACAGTATGGGCGGCGAATTTTTCTTAACATTGCTATTTGACGGCAACCCGGAAAGCCCCAGCATTCAACAGATGTACGCTACCAGCACCGTCTTCCTGATATTGCGCACTATTGTTGGGGTTATCTCCTTGACAGCTGGTGGCTACGTCACCACACGTATCGCCAAATCTACCAGCTATATCAATGCCACTATTCTAGGCCTAATCAGCCTAGGCCTGACAATCCTTGCTTACAATGATAACTACCCAGCATGGTTTAATATTATTGGCTTTCTCTTTCTCATACCCGCTGCATTATACGGTGCACACATGGCTACCAAGCAGCTTGCCGAGATCGAAACAGCTTAAACATACATCAGCAATTGCGCTACAACAGCAGCTGCAATAACCGCGGGTTCCTTGCCTTTAATATCAGGCAGCCCAATGGGGCAAATGAACTTCGGGAGGTCAGCTTCTCCTAGCACTTCCTCGCCTAACATGCGTTTTTCAAACCGGGCGCGTTTGGTCATAGAACCAATCATACCGCAGTAAGCAGCATCATCGCGTTTCAGGATTTTTGCGGTTACGTCATAGTCAAGTTGGTGGCTATGAGTGAACACAAGATAAAGGGCACCAATCGGCGCGGTCGCCACATACTTTAGATAATTGTCATCAATATGCGGGGTCGAATTATCAGGTAGGGTGTCTGGAAATTCATCTGCACGACTATCCACCCAAACCACATCAAACGGGAGCGGCGCGAGCGCATTAGCAACTGCACGACCAACATGGCCCGCACCAAACATGTAAAGAGGCTGCGGTTGACGCCCGACCTCTTCGGTCATCAGGGTCGCACCTTTACATATATCAAGACGTTCGCCGCCGTGACCCCAAAACACCACAGCATGCCGCTGGTATTTATCCGACCATTCTTTAATGAGGTAGCCGCCGTCAAAACTGGTTTTCAAATAAGCTTTTGGTTGTTCAGCAAGAAACGCTGCGCTGTCCGCATCAAAACGTTCCAACAGCATTTCCACACTACCGCCACAGCACTGCTCAAGCAGTGGCCCAAGCGCATATTGCTGTAGGACATAAGCAGGGCCATCTGAAACGAGCAACTTACGGGCTTGTTCAACCACCTGAAACTCAAGATTTCCACCGCCAACTGTGCCTTCAAGAGTGTTTGCCGTCACCAGCATTTTAGTGCCAGCGGCGCGCGGTACAGACCCCTTGGTCGACACCACGGTCACCATCACAAACACGCCTTCAGCAGCAAGTAGTCTCCGTGCAGCATTAACCCAGTTCTGCATCGTTACGCGCTCATTTTATTCTTTGTAGCAGTCACAGCCATTAGCACTTCTTCAGGTGTCGCCGGTGCATCCATTTCTACAGAAACTGTATAATTCCCAACACTGGATACCGCATCAAGAAGAGCCATGAAAACACTATTTGCAAGCATAAAGGGTGGTTCACCGACAGCTTTTGACCTGTGAATGGTTGCTTCCGTGTTTCGGCCTTTATGCCAAAGGGCAATATTCATTTCGCCAGGCCGGTCAGAACATGCTGGGATTTTGTATGTGGACGGCGCGTGTGTACGCAGGCGCCCCATATCGTCAAACACCAACTCTTCCGTGGTTAGCCAGCCCATACCTTGCACAAATGCCCCTTCAATTTGGCCAAGGTCAATCGCTGGATTAAGAGACCGCCCCGTTTCATGCAAAATGTCTGTGCGCAACACTTTATTCTCACCCGTAAGGGTATCAATAATCACCTCAGATACCGCAGCGCCGTAAGAAAAATAAAGGAACGGCCGCCCCTTATGGAGCGCACGGTCATACTTAATTTTGGGTGTCTTATAGAAGCCCGTTGAGGACAAAGACACCCGGCCCAAGTAGGCTTGCTGCGTCAGGTCAGAAAAGGCGATCTCTTTATTTTCGATATACACCTTGCTGTTTCTGAAACTGATACGGTCTTTCGGGCAGTCATATTTTTCCGCCGCAAATTCAACAAGGCGCCGCTTAATCTGCCGCGCTGCATCAAGTGCGGCCATTCCGTTAAGGTCCGACCCCGACGAAGCAGCCGTTGCAGATGTGTTAGGCACCTTCGCTGTTGTGGTCGCGGTTATCTTGATACGGTCCACATCTATCTGGAATTCCTCAGCAACAACTTGCGCAACTTTGGTAAACAGGCCCTGGCCCATTTCCGTGCCACCGTGGTTAAGATGCACACTGCCATCGGCATAAATATGCACAAGTGCACCAGCTTGGTTTAGGTGCGTAGTGGTAAAACTAATACCAAACTTAACAGGCGTGATGGAGATACCTTTTTTCAGATATTTACTACTGGCATTAAACGTCCGTATTTCATCCCGGCGTGCACGATAATCAGAACTTTCGGCAAGTGTCGTCAGAATTTCGGGCGCGACATTATCTTCAACCGTCATACCGAACGGCGTGACATCTCGGCCCTCTTCACCGTACAGATTGAGCATGCGCACATCGAGCGGGTCTTTCCCCACTACACGCGCCACATCCTCAATCACACGCTCAATGCCAATCATACCCTGTGGGCCACCAAAGCCGCGAAAAGCAGTATTGGACACTGTATGTGTTTTATACCGGTGTGATTTGATCATCACGTCCGACAGGAAATAGCAATTATCGGCATGGAACATTGCGCGATCATTAATCGCGGGCGAGAGGTCAGTCGAGCGACCGCAGCGCGATGCCATCTCGATGCCCAGCCCGAGTATTTTACCCTCAGCATCAAAGCCAACATCATAGTCATATTTAAAATCATGACGTTTACCGGTCATAACCATGTCATCATCACGGTCGAGGCGTAGTTTAGCGGGGCGACCTGTTTTCGTGGCCGCAAGTGCAGCCATCGCTGCAAACATTGCAGGGTGTGTTTCTTTACCGCCAAAACCGCCGCCCATACGTCGCACTTCAACAGTTACTGCATTACTTGGCAAACCGAGTACGTGCGCCACCAAATGCTGCACTTCGCTTGGGTGCTGCGTTGACGAATAGACGTGCACGTCGCCGTCTTCCTCAGGCGTTGCAAAAGCGATTTGCCCCTCTAAGTAGAAATGATCCTGCCCGCCAATGCGGAAGCTACCTTTTAGGCGGTTCGGGGCTGCAGTAAGAGCGGCCTCTGCATCGCCTTGGCCCATCACCTGTGCCTGCTCGATGGTAAGATCCGCTGAAGCAGCTTCATCAATTGTGAGCACATGCGGCTTTTCAGAATACTTAATCTCTGCGAGCTTTGCGGCGGCAATTGCCTCCTCGATGCTGTCTGCGGCGACTGCAAAAATTGGCTGACCAATATATTCCACAAGGCCTGTGGCAAACAGAGGGTCATCGCCTGCAAAAGGACTAACATCATTGTGGCCCGGAATATCTTCTGCTGTCAGCACACAAGCTACGCCCTGCGCCTTGCGTACTGCGTCCAGCTGCATGCTTTTAATATCAGCATGGGCCTTTTCACTCATCGCAACATAGATATGCAGCAGGTTTTTAGGCTCTGCCATATCATCGATATACGTCGCGGTACCCGCAACATGCTTATGCGCGCTATCTTGGCGCACGCTGGTATGAACGGCACCTTTGATATCTGAAGTAGCCGGAGAGCTAGACATGCACTGCCTCCTTCTCACCTACAAGACGGATATCTTTCCCGTCCGCGGTTTCAGCATACAGCTTCATCAACAAGTTCTGGGCCGAGAGCCGGCGGTAATCAGCAGAGGCCCGCATATCTGACAGCGGCGTAAAATCTTGCGCCATCGCCGCCATAGCATTTTGCACAATCTCTTCTGACCACGACTGGCCAACAACAGCTGCCTCAGCATTCGAGGCGCGTTTGGGTGTTGCAGCCATTCCGCCGTAAGCGAAACATGGGTCAGTAACCGTGCCCCCTTCGAGAATAAGACTAAAAGCACCACATACTGTGGAAATATCCTGATCAAAACGCTTCGAAAGCTTATAAGCTCGGAACTGCTGGTTCGCCTTTGGCTTTGGCACAATAACCTTTGCGACAAACTCACCCTGCGCCCGGTCCTGCTTGCCATAATCAATGAAGAAATCTTCAAGTTTGATAGTTCTTTCAGTATCACCTTTGCGCAGCACTAGCTCTGCACCTACGGCAATTAAAGCCGGCGGCATGTCGCCTATCGGTGAACCGTTCGCAATGTTCCCACCTATTGTACCGCTGTTCCTAATTTGTGTGGAGCCAATACGGCGAATAAGCTCGCCCATATCTGGATAGTATTTACCAAACAGCCTCATGGCATCGGTGTAACTAACACCTGCACCAATTTTGATCGCACTCTCGGTTTCATTAACCTGGAGCAGCTCTTGCACACCGCCTAAGTAGATAACTGTTTCCAGCTCCTTATGCATTTTAGTGACCCACAAACCAACATCGGTACCACCAGCAAGGAAAGTGGCATCTGGGTTTGCTGTTGCCACTGCTACTAGTGCGTCAATCGTCACAGGTGCAAAATACCGTTTCTCGGCACCAGTAAGCTTACTTTTCCCGGTTAAGGTCAAGGTATCAGTACGGGCAATCGCCTCCAAAGCAGCTACCTTTTCAGCGGTATTAGGCAACTCATCGGCACCTAATTCAAACATCAAGGTTGCTGCATCTATAATAGGACCATACCCAGTGCAGCGACAAAGGTTACCTGCAAGCGCGTCTTCAACCCGGGCCTTAGCCGGCACTTTGCCTTCAAGATAAAGTGCGTACAAAGACATCACGAAGCCCGGCGTACAAAAACCACACTGCGATCCATGCGTTTCAACAAGTGCGGCCTGCACAGGATGCAAACCACCAGCCTTTGATTTTAAGCTTTCAACCGTAAGCAACTCTTTGCCATCAAGCGTTGGCAGAAATAGAATACAGGCATTCACAGCACGGTACTCAACCTCCCTACCCTTAAGCTCACCCACCACGACGGTGCAAGCCCCGCAGTCGCCTTCTGCGCAGCCCTCTTTAGTACCCGTCCGCGCAATATCGTAGCGCAAGTAATTCAGGAGCGTATCCGTAGGATCAGCGCAGCTAACTTCCTGCACACGCCCATCTAGAATAAAGCGAATGGTGCCTGACATGTCTATCCTCTCTAGCTACCGCGGTACGTGCTATAGCCATAAGGCGAAAGCAGGAGAGGCACGTGATAGTGTGCATCGGCATCAGCAACGCCAAAGCGGATTGGCACAATGTCAAGAAAAGCTGGATCAGCAAGTTCAGTGCCTCGACCCCGATAATAATCCCCTGCGTCAAACTCTAGAATGTAGGTACCAACCTCAAGGTCGCCACCTTCAAGCATCGGGCTATCAACCCGACCATCATCATTTGTAATCGCTGTTTTCAGCAACTTCTGCGAGCCATCCTCAGCAACACTGAAAAGCTTGATGTAAATTGCTTTGCCCGGACAACCGTTCGCGGTGTCCAGTACATGGGTCGTCAATCTTCCCATCATTTTTCCTTTTGGGTCTTATGGATATGCGGCGCTTCCTGCCTAAAGACTGCCGGAACAGACAAATCTTGTAAAGTAAATTGTTAACAATCAATATTTATATTGTTGACAATTTATCGAAACGCGTCAAAATCCCTAGAAAATTCAAGGCGTAAACTACCAAATACAATGCTTCTGAAGTGGGTCAGCATGACAACGAACGTAAAACTAACCGAATATGATGTCTGTAAACGTATCCGGGACAGCGTATTAGAACAGCGCCTTGCGCCCGGCACAAAGCTAACAGAGGAGGCTCTCTGTGAGGTTTTTGGTATAAGCCGCAATCTAGTGAGACGTGCGTTTCTTCTCCTGTCCAAGGACAACATCATTGACCTAGAGCGCAACAAGGGCGCAGCAATTGCCGCCCCGACCCGCACTGAAGCCCACCAAATATTTGAAGCTCGCACCATTATGGAAAATGCACTATTGCAACAAACCATGGAGCGCGCCACCGCTGCCGACATAGCTGAAATGCGCACGCACTTAGAACATGAGCAACAAGCGCTCGCAGTTGGCGATGGCGCACTTTGGATAAGACTATCCGGTGAATTCCATGTTGTGATTGGCCGCGCTGCCAAGAATGACCCCATGTGTGAGTTCCTTGAACAACTCGTGTTCCAATCCTCCCTCATCCTTGCGCTTTATGGCAACCAACACGCGCCATCGAGCTGCAAGGGCGGCGAACACGAACGTATTGTTGACGCAATTGAAGCTAAAGATTTAGCGACCGCCACCCGCATTATGTCAGAGCATATGGCGTCACTTGAAGCACTCCTGAAGTTTGAAACAAAAGATACTAGCCAAGATCTGCGCGCCATTCTAGCGGCTGAACCTGCGGCTTAACGGACCAATATGATGGAACAAAACTATCCACGTGACATGATCGGCTACGGCGCTGAACCACCCCATGCAAATTGGCCGGGCGGCGCACGTATCGCTATACAAGTAGTTATGAACTACGAAGAAGGCGGTGAAAACTGCGTATTACACGGCGACCAAGGCGCAGAAACATTCCTCTCTGAGATCATTGGCGCAGCCTCTGTCGCAGACCGGCATATCAGCATGGAATCCATCTATGAATATGGAAGCCGCGCTGGCGTCTGGCGCCTGCTACGGCTTTTCAAGAAGTACGATATACCTATCACAGTTTTCGCGGTTGCAATGGCCATTAAGCGACACCCGGACGTTGCAAAAGCCTGCATGGAGGCAGGACATGAGATATGCAGTCACGGTCTTCGTTGGATCAATTACCAAGATGTTGATATTGAAACCGAGCGCCAGCATATGGCTGAAGCCATAAAAATCATTACAGATATAACTGGTGAACGCCCCCTTGGTTGGTACACAGGCCGCACCAGTCCCAATACTGCAAGCTTGGTGGCTGAAGAGGGCGGTTTCCTGTATGACGCCGATGATTACAGCGACGATCTACCTTTTTGGAAAACCGTAAACGGCAAACCACAACTGGTTGTGCCCTATACGCTTGATACCAATGACATGCGCTTTGCGTCACCGCAGGGGTTCAACTCCGGTGATCAGTTCTTCACATATCTGAAAGATGCCTTCGATACACTGTATGAAGAAGGTGAAGCCTCAGCCAAGATGATGTCTGTAGGGCTGCACTGCCGCCTAATTGGCCGACCGGGGCGGATAAAAGCTCTGGAACGCTTCTTTGAGTATGCCAAGTCCCATAAAGACGTTTGGTTCGCGCGGCGCCTTGATATTGCCAAACACTGGCACAAAGAACACCCTTATGAAGGGAATACACCGTGAGTAATACAGTTTTGATCCACAAACCAAGCACACTAGACTTGCAAACCTTTTTGCGCCTTTACGGTGGCATTTATGAGCATTCAGCTTGGATAGCGGAAGGTGCATTTGCACAAAAGGCAGGTAAAAACCTTGATACAGTCACTGGTCTTCATGGCGCCATGAAGACCACTCTGTCAGCATCAGACGAAGGCGCAAATATGAAACTTATCTGCGCACACCCTGACCTCGCAGGGAAACTAGCTATCAAAGAAGAATTAACTGCGGAATCCAAGTCCGAACAACAAGGTGCAGGACTAGACCGCTGTACAACTGACGAGTTTAAGGAGTTCCAAACCCTTAACAGCAGCTACAAAGCTAAATTTGGGTTTCCCTTCATCATTGCCGTGAAAGGCCTTGACCGGCACGACATACTGTCGGGGTTTCGCGCACGCATTAATAATGACCGTGAAACAGAGTTTAATACGGCCATTCAGCAGATTAATCGCATTGCCCATTTTCGGCTATGCGATTTAGCTGAATAATTTTAGGACCCTCTCATGACCAAAACAAACTTCACACGCCTTGTTAATCTTGCGAGCCCACGGCTAGGCGCAGAGGTGACCTATGCAACAGATGACTTCTTTGCCGATAAAGCACGTCTAATCGACCTGACAGAACCAGTTTTTGTCCCCGGAAAGTACGATGAAAACGGCAAATGGATGGATGGTTGGGAAAGCCGCCGCAAGCGCAGTACAGGCTATGACCACGCCATCATCAAACTGGGTCAACCGGGTGTGGTTAAAGGCTTTGATATAGACACAAGCCATTTCACGGGCAACTTCCCGCCAGCGGCTTCCATTGATGTGTGTGTCAGTGACGACGCCGTACCCGGAGAAAATGCTGAATGGCGCGAGCTGGTACCCTCCACCACGTTAAACGGGGATAGCCACCATTTGATCGCAGCGGAAAGCGACGCACCAATAACCCACATTAGGCTGAACATCTTCCCGGACGGCGGCGTAGCCCGTCTTCGGGTTTATGGCACTGTGTATAAAGATTGGCGCACTATAAGCCAATCCGGTGAGATCGACCTGCTAGCGCTGGAAAATGGTGGCCGTCCTATCATTGCCAACAATGAACACTTTGGCGTGCTTGCAAATATTATGGCACCTGGCCGCGGTATCGACATGGGGGATGGCTGGGAAACACGCCGTCGCCGTGAACCGGGGAATGACTGGGCAATCGTTGCACTTGGGCATTCCGGCGCAATCTCACGTATTCTCGTTGATACTGCACATTTCAAAGGAAACTTCCCAAGCGGTATATCCTTGCAAGCAGCTCTGGTTGATGGCGGTACAGATGATAGCTTGCCTGTACAAAGCCAGTTTTGGCAAGAACTGCTACCGCGCCAGCCTCTCACAGCGGATGCCGAACACACCTTCCAAACTGAACTGGAGGCTCTTGGCACCATTAGCCACGTACGGATCAATATATTCCCCGACGGCGGAATCAGCCGCCTCCGATTATTTGGCTCTGCACAAAGGTAGTTTTGATTTATAACATACACCCCCTATTGAGGGACCTATAACTGCTGTTTGGCAACGACAGGGCTTTGGTTAGTTGGTAAAACTGATTTAACATGCATAATCATGTGATATTAGCTTTACCAACTAACCTGTTAGGTTGACATAGAAACGGAAACAGAGCGGTGCACACATCGTATGAGTAACCAACTTATACCAAATTCATCCCTGCCGCGCCGCATGCTATTTGCGACAGTTGCTAACTTGTTCTTATTGGCTCTTTTAACGGGCATTGGTTTTTACGCCTTCAAACAAAATAATACCCATGATGCAACCTTGAAGGTGCTGCAAACAAAACAAGATCAATTGATTGAAATGATTGCCACTGTTTCATCTCTTGATGAAGACCTATTTGCCCTACTCACAGAAGATAGCTACGAACGACAAGGTTCAGTCGAACAGCAAGTCGCCAAGTTCAAACAAACATGGCGGTTATTTACCTCCCCAACTGAAGGAGATTTTTGCAAAAGGGTTGTCCCTCCTACAGACACCGAAAGTCAATTAATTCAACAACTGCTCTTCTCAGTCGCCCGCACCTTTGAGCTTCATAACAAAGGTCAAGCCAATGAAGCAAAAGCCTTCTATGAACAGGAATACCTACCTTACATCCGTCTAGTCAGTGATTTAATTGTTGTTCACATGACCCGCGCCAGCCAAGGCATTGCAGCGGAGCGGGAAGAAATCCTGGCATTTAGAAAAAATGTCCGTCCTAGCCTAATTCTTTTAGCAGCATTCATCTTCATCATGAATATTGCCCTAAACCTTGGGTTTGGCCGCAATATTCAATCCATCCTTAAAAAGGTTTCTGACCAAGCAAGCGAATTATTAAAGGCAAAAAGCGAACTTGAAACCCGCGTCGTAAACCGAACGCGTGACCTAGTCGCATCAAACCGCGAGCTAGTCCGCGCAAAGAATAGTGCTGAGGCTGCAGCCAACTCCAAGGCAGACTTTCTAGCCAATATGAGCCACGAAATCCGGACACCAATGAATGGTATTATTGGCACCACAGGGCTGCTTCTGGATACAGACCTTGACCCAACACAACAGCATTATGCTGAAACAACTATGAAATCTGCTGATGCACTATTGAAACTTATCAACGACATCCTCGATATATCCAAAATGGAAGCTGGCAAAATCGAACTCGAAATTGTCCCTTTCAACATGCAAAGCCTTGTGGAAGATGTGCTTTCAGTTATTGCTGTTAAATGTCATGAAGAAAACATTGAGTTATTACTGCGTATCGAACCAGGCATCTCTAAGTTTGCAAAAGGTGACCCTGGGCGTGTCCGTCAAATTTTGGTGAACCTTTTAAGTAATGCGCTAAAATTCACTTCAGATGGATACATTCTTCTGACCGTTTCGTCAGAGGCTGTCACTGAGGCGAGCACAAACTTCCGATTTGAAGTTACGGACACCGGCATTGGTATCCCTGAAAACAAACAACAGCATATCTTCAACAAATTTGATCAGGCGGACAGTAGCACGACACGGCAATTCGGCGGCACTGGACTTGGCCTTTCAATCTGCCGCGACCTTACCACACTGATGGATGGCGATATTGGGGTTAAGAGCATTCATGGCGAAGGGTCCACTTTTTGGTTCACCATTCAGGTTGACCAAGCGCCAGAACAACCAGCACCACGACTTGGTCAAGACACCAAAATTCTAGAAAACCTCAATACGCTTATTGTCGATGATTGTG
>CAXBKT010000098.1:0-13567 GCA_963976155.1 uncultured Kordiimonadaceae bacterium
GCAGGATTGTACTGAGCGCGCCAACCCCAAGTGTATCGCCAGATAACGCAAGAAGCGTATGCAGAAAATTTGAGCGATGTGAGTATAAAACACCTTTTGGGTTACCAGTTGTTCCGGATGTGTAACAAAGTGAGCATGCCGTATTTTCATCAAACGTAGGCCATTCATACTCACCATCTTCTGCCTCGACCAGCTCCTCATAAGAGAGTGCACCAACCAAACTGGTTTCAGGCATATGGTCTTTGCCAACCATAATCACATAATGCTTGATGGTATCAAGCATAGGTGCGACCTTTTCAATCAATGGAACAAAGGTAATATCCAGCATCAACACTTTGTCTTCAGCGTGGTTAAGAATGTAAATAAGTTGTTCCGGGAACAAACGCGGATTCACTGTATGGGTGACCGCACCCATACCAGACGCACCAAACCAAATTTCCATATGTCTGTGGGTATTCCATGCAAGTGTCGCGACACGGTCTCCTTGTTCAACACCAAGTCTTGCAAGAGCCTGAGAGCACTTTTTGGCTCGGACTGATAACCGGCTATAATCATAACGGAACTCACCACCTTCTGGCAGCATTGACAAAATTTCGCGATTTGGGTGATTGACCGCGGCATGCTCCAAAAACTTTGAAACCAAAAGCGGCCAGTCCTGCATCTGTCCCAACACTCATTATCTCCCCATAATAGCCAAATGAAACACTTCCTCGATAAAACATAGGTCTCAGCAAGCTTAATTCAAATGTATATTTCCGTAACGATAGCCTGCCCCCTCCCACAAAGGGATGCAATCACAAACTTACGCTTAGGGAAGCCTTTGAAAATGTGTGGCAATCAGTGCTTGATGCAATAAAAGCAACTGTCTCAGGAACAGTCAATCCAACAGCAGTAATGAGCCATAGCCAACCCTGTTCAACAGATTGCTGCTTGTCTGCCTCTGACAAGTTTGCCATCCCATTTGGGTGACTATGCCAAACACCAAGAATTTGCCTGCATCCGACACGAGATTCCCGCTGTAGTTTCAGGTGCACCGCAGGGTCAATTTCAAAATTTTGCGTTTTATCACCTAGCGTGACATTATCGGTAATAATACAGTCAGCAACAGATACCTGATCCGTAATTTCCCCTAGCAACAAACCGCAGGCTTCAAGCGGTGCCGCAGAAAGAGCCGCGTAGTTGAGAATAGTGATAAGATCTTGCTTAATAGAAACAATCATTCGACAACAATAATACGGCTTTCTTTACCGGTAACACGGTCAATCATAATCAGTGTTGTTTTATCCTCGCCTCGATAATGCAAAATGACCGAATTATCATTCGTTTCTATCTTGCTTAACGAACTGCCCGCAGGCTTGGTGACCATCAGCTCATCAAAACCAGTGGCAATCACTGCTGGCATTTCCGCGGCAACAGCCTGTTTTTTTGGTTTACTGGCATCACCAGACATAATCTTAAATGCCATCAGTCCGAGCATGCCTAAAATAGCAATCCCGAGTGCTACTACAAGGATAACTAGCCCGATTGGTGCCTTCGCGGTTTCTTCATCATCCATGTTAGGCGTGACATTTTGCATTTCGACGGTCATAAGGTTCTCCATGAACGATACATTCGATATAGAAATCAGCGCAGACACAGCTGGCACACGGCTTGATAAGCTTTTGGCGGACGCAATGCCAGATGTTTCGCGCTCACGCATCAAAGCCTTGATAAAAGAGGGCCAGGTCTCCTGTGCTGGAATCAGCATAAAGAGCCCATCGAAATCGGTCAAATCTGGAGAATTCTATCATGTAGCAATACCTGAGCCCGAAGACCCTGTCCCTCTACCGGAACATATTCCGCTTGATGTCATTTTCGAGGATGACCATTTAATCGTAGTAAATAAACCCGCAGGCATGGTGGTGCACCCTGCAGCAGGCAGTCCAAACGGCACACTTGTAAACGCGCTATTACATCACTGCCAAGGTACACTGTCCGGTATTGGCGGCGTGAAACGCCCCGGAATCGTGCACCGAATTGACAAAGAAACCAGCGGCCTTCTTGTTGTCGCCAAACACGAGAAAGCCCATAATGGCTTAGCCGAGCAATTTGCTGATCACTCGATTGAGCGTAAATATTCTGCAATTTGCAAAGGCCACCCTCGTCCAAGTACAGGCAGAATAGAGGGAAATATCGCACGCCACCCAGTTGACCGAAAACGCATGGCGGTTTCAGAGAATACCGGCAAATGGGCTGCAACAAATTATAAAATCATTGAAGCCTTTTCCCAGCACGGTACCCCGCTCGCGTCAGAAATTGAGTGTCAGCTAGAAACAGGCCGTACGCACCAAATTCGTGTTCATATGACCCATATAGGCCACGCTCTCATCGGAGATCAGGTTTATGGGCGCGCTGGCAAACTACCATCTTCTGTTAAAGGTCCTGCACGAGCCGCGCTGCAATCGTTTAAACGTCAAGCTCTACATGCAAAGTCTCTAGGGTTTATTCATCCAATTTCTAGAGAACCCTTTAAATTTAGTAGTGAATTACCATATGATATGAAAGCGCTACTTGAAGCGCTAAGCCCTTATAAGGTTTAGCGCTTTAGGGCTGTTGGTTTATTCAGAATAATACCATATAATATGGAACGACAACATCAGGGGGCAGACAATGTCTTACAATAGCAACCTACCCACTCTTTCGCCCGAGGGCAGTCTCAGCTCATATTTGCAGGAAATTCGTACATTTCCAATGCTTGAGGCTAATCAGGAATATATGCTTGCAAAAGCTTGGGTGGAGCATGAAGACAGCGAAAGCGCGCGCCAACTAATTACCAGCCACCTGCGGCTTGTTGCCAAAATTGCGATGGGATACCGCGGTTATGGTTTGCCTGTTGCTGACCTGATTTCAGAAGGTAACGTAGGCATGATGCAGGCTGTTAAGCGCTTTGACCCGGAAAAAGGTTTCCGCCTTGCAACCTATGCAATGTGGTGGATTCGTGCGGCCATTCAAGAATACATTCTTCGCAGCTGGAGTTTGGTAAAGATTGGTACAACTGCAGCCCAGAAAAAGCTCTTCTTCAACCTTCGTCGCCTTAAAGGGCAAATTGAAGCTGTCGAGGAAGGTGATTTAACACCTGAGCATGTTACCACAATCGCTGAAAAGCTTGATGTCGCGGAAAGTGACGTGGTTTCCATGAACCGCAGGATGTCAGCGCATGACCATTCCTTAAATGCTCCACTTAAAGCCGATGCGGAAGGCGAATGGCAAGATTGGCTTGTTGATGAGGAGCCTGACCAAGAAACAGCAACGGCTGACAATGAAGAACGGACACAACGCCTACAACTTCTTGCAAAAGCAATGGAAGGGCTCAATGACCGAGAAAAGCATATCCTAACAGAACGCCGTCTAGCTGAACCTGCCAAAACACTCGAAGAGCTATCACAACAGTATAATGTGAGCCGGGAACGCGTTAGGCAAATTGAAGTACGTGCTTTTGAAAAGGTACAGAAAGCTATCCGACTTGCAGCAAGTGAAACTGGTTTAGGGAACTTAAATCTAAACCAGTAAAAACTGGTTTAGCGCCCCCCTGGACGCTTAGATGCATTAGCAAACGGGTCATCACGATCACCAAGCACATCGCTTCCCCACAGCTCCACAAGGCCTTGTTTTTGTTGAGCTATGCTTTTCAATCTATCTTTAGAAAGCATCTGGAGCAACATAGAAGCAAGCATTGGCCCAACATATACAAGGGCATATCCAAAAGCTGCTGCGCCCCACATAACAAGCAAATTCATCGGGTCCCCAATGAAATTATAAACAGAACTCGGGCGTGACCAAACGTCGGGGATCATCGGCATGATACCTGACAAGTTTGTAAAGGACACACACTGGAGCTTTTCGGCTTTGTTTGCCCCTTTGCCAGTAAAACCCAAAACAATAGTTGGCACCAAACCTGCTGCCACTAAGAGTGCAGCTTCATACTTAAAGACTGCCAAAGCCCCAATTGTAATGAAAAGGATAGGGCCAAAGCCACTCATTTCCTGCTTACGGCGGCGGGTAGCTCTGGGCTTAACTGTTTTTTTAGCCATCATCTAACCCCGATAAAACGTTAAAAAGCTAACAATAGCAAAGGCTGCGAATGCGACGATACGGGCACCTCGAGAGCCCTTGTTTCTTGCCTCTGGATCAGTTGGAAGAATCTTACGAGAGAGCTTATTTCGCTCTTTCTCCAACTTCGCTACTGTATTACAGGCTTGCGAAAACTCTCTAGCATCAAGGGCCTGTACCTGCGCCATATTGACGTCTGTCATAATCTTCGTGATATCACCGCTTTTTTTCAACTTATCTAATGCGGTCTGTACAGTTTCTCTGCGCTTTTTATTCTTAATATCTCTAACTGCTGGCGCTAAACCATCAACTAACTTTTCAGCCAAATGCGGAAGCGCTTCTAACTTCAAGCGGCGCTGCAAACTCCCGAACAACTCTACGGCTAGTGTATTAAATTTTGCTGGATTACTTTGTACCACCGCAAGATTATTGAAATCGCGTTCTAATCCATCACCGTGTGTCGCGCAAAAGGCTGCGACATGTCGATCAAGCAATATATTTTTCCCGCCACCAATTTGAGAAAGACGGTCCAGTGCACGCATCATTTGCTTAATTGAGCCAATCCAGACCTTTTCAAACCGGGTACTCACGCAAGGTAAGATTGGGTTAAGCTCATACAGCACTCGCTCCATACCTCTTCCCAATTGTTTACTTGGTCCGTGCTCCATAGCCTTGCGAAGCGTAGCAGCCTCTTGACTGAAGTTTTTATTCCTATCGCCTGCAATATCCGCAAGCGCAGATATGAACTTCTGATCAAAAATCTCTAATATGGTTGTCAAAGTTTCACGATCATCACGGCTAAACGCATCTGCAACAAGCGGCGGTATACCCGTTAGTGTAAGGGACAGCCCTTTATAATGAATCGGGCCTGACGGATGCAAGAACATGCAAACCCGTGATACCATCTTATAATCATCTGCGCGCAATCCGCCAAACCCCTCTGAAGGCTTAACATTCAGCAACACTTCTAATTTTTCACTTAATATTTCATCCCTAAATGACAGCTGGACCCATGACGTAAAATCAATGGACTTGAGGAAATTTGCGGCCTCTCTCGGGTCTTTGGCAAATGAATCAGCTAATAATCGCCTATCAACATACGCCACGCCCTGAAAATTAGTCGGGCGGTTCATTGACCAGCTTGTCATAGCTGTACGTTTAGCTTTACCTACACCTTCAAACCAGTCGAGAACCTCTTCCGCGCCCCACCTTTCCTCAATTTCATCAGCCATAAGGCCACGGATAAGCGTACCAATAGCTCCAGGAATTTCACGTCCACCAGCTAAAGCCCAATAAGACCCCTGATTGATCCGCGCCATTGCCAGGCTTGAGCGTTCACGACCTTTCCAAAGAGCTTCACCAAAATAGAGGCACTGAAGGGCAGCACCCAGTTGGTAAAAATCACAAGGTGCATCGCCAATGCCGCGGGCCATCTTATCAGCGAAAGCAACCTCTATGGCTTCACTTGAGAAGGGCTGCATATACCCCGCTGGCGTACTATAGCACTCACCAATTACAACCTCGTCACTATCCGGCGACAGAAAATACATTCTCTGGGGTGATACACTACGGTGAACGATCGAACGCTTATGTAAAGCTGCAAGCGCCTTCAACGACGACAGTACAACACTTTGTCTAAGGATATTGGCATTCACCCGCGGGTTTAGACTACCGTCACTACCAAACAGGGCCCCGCCTGTTGGTCGGTTAAAAATAGTTACGAGCCGTTGCTTTTTACCACTAAGCTCAACGTTCAAAAGACCACGATCATACGGACAAATAAGATTGCCAATGGGCCGAGACTGTAAGGTTTTGAATAAATCGTTTCGTAGCGGCACAGTAGGATGGTGCACCATCGCGTAGATGTCCGCATTCTTACGCTCTTTGTCCACAGCTTTATACGCATCGCCGCCAGGCGTACTAAACTCTGGCAGGGGTGATGCCGTTATTATTTCATACCGATCACCAAAGGCACTTTGGCCACCCGGAACTGGCGCTATTTCCCCACTCAAGTGCTCTTCCTTCTATTCCATATCCTAGGCCCGGATGCCCCAACCAGACCCTAATTTATCTCAGATATTAGAGTTATTCACCTGAGATAAGGTTAACAAATTGAATCATATACACTAAATACCCTAGTTGTCACAAAAAAACACCGCCAATCACACGATTGCCGGTGTCTCTGACAAAAACTTCTTTAAAAGTTAGGTCTTAAAAGGGTCTGTAACCTGAATAGTGTCATCCCGCTCTGGGCTTGTAGAAAGAAGCGCGACAGGAACGCCAATCAACTCTTCAATACGGCGGATGTATTTAACGGCTTTGGCTGGTAGATCCACCCAGCTACGTGCACCATAAGTTGTTTCGTTCCAGCCCTCTAGCGTTTCATAAACAGGCTCAACGGCTGCCTGATCTTCCATGCCATAAGGTAGATAATCAACAACTTCACCTTTATGCTTGTACCCAACGCATACTTTAAGCTCTTTCAAACCATCAAGAACATCAAGTTTCGTTAGCGCAATACCTGACACCCCACTCACCTTCAAGCTCTGGCGCACAAGAACAGCATCGAACCAACCGCACCGGCGCTTACGCCCTGTCACAACACCAAACTCATGGCCTTTTTCACCAAGGAACTGGCCGATTTCATCATCAAGTTCCGTTGGGAATGGCCCCTCACCTACACGAGTTGTGTACGCTTTAGTAATACCCAGTACATAGTCAAGGCTTGAAGGCCCAAGGCCCGTACCGCCCGCAGCTTGCCCTGCAATAGTGTTTGATGACGTCACAAATGGGTATGTTCCGTGATCCACATCAAGAAGAGTACCTTGTGCCCCCTCAAACAGAATATTTTTGCCTTCATTCTCAGCATCATCAAGCGTTCTCCATACATTTTTCATGTAAGGAAGAATTTCGTCCGCGAGTTTCATCAAATCATCGGCAACTGTCTGAAGGTCAAAAGCCTCTGCGCCCAAACCTTTACGGAGCGCATTATGGTGCGTAAGCGCAACCTCAAGACGGGCCTCAACAATCGCGCGGGACTGCAAGTCACATACACGAATAGCACGGCGACCTACTTTATCCTCGTAAGCGGGGCCAATACCGCGGCGTGTTGTACCAATTTTTACACCCTTAGTCGCGTCTTCACGCAGCGAATCTAGCTCACGGTGGTATGGCATAATAAGGGTAGCATTAGCTGCGATCTGAAGTGTCTCAGGGTTAATAACAACATCCTGACCACGCAAAATTTCCATTTCCGTCATCAACGCCCAAGGATCAACAACAACACCATTACCGATAACACTTATTTTACCACCACGAACAATGCCTGAAGGCAAAAGCGAAAGTTTATAAACTTTACCATCAATAACGAGGGTATGGCCGGCATTGTGTCCGCCCTGGAAACGTGCCACCACATCAGCGCGCTCAGATAGCAGATCAACGATCTTGCCCTTGCCTTCGTCGCCCCACTGGGTACCAATAACAACGACATTACCCATGCCAAATCCCCTTGTGTTTGAAGCCCACCCCTAGGCGAGCATTAAAGCCCGTTAACGGCGCCTTCAGAATATATATGGCTACATCCAAGCCGAGCCGCTTCTTTCCGGGAATCTACCCCATGAGTCAAGCCTTGAATCGTTCGCCAGCCTTCATTTCGCAGTTTTGCGCCACTGTCTGCATCCGTTCCATATGGAAGATACAGTTTTTGGGACCGAGCAGCTTGCGGCAGTGCAGCCATCAAACTATCAAGATAAACTGAGAAACCTGTTGCTTCTTCGGCGTGCCCATCGGGATATACCACCATGTAGCGTCCACCACGACCAAGTTCGCTGTTGCCACCTTTAGCAAATAGAGCAAAACCAATACCGCTCTTGTACTCAAAACCATGTGTTTCACACGGATCAACCGTCACTGTTAGCTCAGGCAAACGCTCTTTAAGCATTTCCACAAGCCCAGCTACACGATCAACAAGATCACCTGCTTCACCAGAAAATTCAAGTGAGCGTAAAATCTCTACCGCTTGCTCTGCAGGCGCTGCCGCCGCGAGTAGTTTTTCCAATACTGCCTTGGCATCCAAAGGTAACTTCACCAAAGCGCCTATATCTTTAGCGTCAAGCGCCTCAAGGATATAGTTAGTCGATGTTTCGTCAAAGCCAAAGGTAGCACATAGAATACGTGCAAGCGGCGCAAGCGTAAGATCAACAGAAAGATCAGTGATATTCACCGTGTGCAACGCTTCAACTGCAACAGCAATAACCTCAAGTTCAGCATCAAGGCTATCACAGCCAACAAGCTCAAGACCCGCCTGAACAAACTGCCGTGCCGGACGTATTTGGCTACCTTTTGTGCGAAGTACACTACCTGAATAAGCAAGCCGTAATGGGCGCGGCGCATCGGCAAGACGTGTTGCTGCCAAACGAGCAGTCTGAATAGTCATATCTGAGCGCACTGCCATCATCCGCTGAGTATCAGGGTCCATTACCCGGAACATTTGCTGACCGCGTGTTGCTCCTGCTCCAACAAGCAAACTATCTTCATATTCTACGACAGGGGGAGAAACCCTGTCGTACCCATGGGAGAGAAAGGTATCGACCAAGTTACGCACCAGATGCGCTTCTTGCTCCGCTGCCGGGGCTAATTGGTCTCTAAATCCTTCAGGCAACAATGCCTGACGGGCATACGCACTGCCCGCCACTTTTTTCGAAGGCCCATTCATTGGGTCTCTCCCTTGTACATACAGGTCCAGTCAATTTGACCCTCTAAAACGAGAGTCTTTTCGCCTGCTTCACATGCGCTAAAGCAGCGATTTGGTCAAGCACAACATCAGGCATTGGCTGATCAATTGCGATAAGAGCAACAGCTTCTTCACCCTCTTCGCGGCGGCCGAGGGCAAACGTTGCAATGTTAACGCCTGTGTTACCAAGCACAGAACCAAGTGCACCAATGAAACCTGGCTTATCATCGTTCACAATATAAAGCATGTTGTCCGCAAGCTCTGCCTCAAGGCGTACGCCGTCCACATCAACAATACGCGGTGTACCGTTTGCAAACAAAGTACCAGCCACCGTGCGTGATCCCCTGTCTGTTTCCACCGTCAGGCGCACCAGCGTGTGATAATCGCCTTCACGCTCGTGTTTGGCTTCTGTCACTTCAATATTGCGTTCTTTTGCAATGACAGGCGCATTGACCATATTCACGCTGCTCATCAGCGGTGAAAGCAAGCCTTCAAGAACAACAGCCGTAAGCGGTTTTGTATTAAGCTCAGCCACATGGCCTTCATACTCAATGATCACACGTTTAAGGCTTGTTTCAGTAATCTGCCCCGCAAAGCCACCAATTTCTTCCACAAGTGCCATATAGGGTTTCAATTTCGGCGCTTCTTCAGCAGTAATTGACGGCATATTAAGGGCGTTAGTAACGCCGCCTGTCAGCAAATAATCAGCCATTTGGTCAGCGACCTGCAATGCAACATTAACCTGCGCCTCTGTCGTTGAAGCCCCGAGGTGCGGTGTGCAAATTACTTTCTCATGACCAAATAGTGGGTTTTCAGTTGCAGGCTCAACCTCAAACACATCAAGTGCCGCACCAGCAACTTTGCCAGCTTCAAGAGCTTCCAAAAGTGCTGCTTCGTCAATCAAACCACCACGTGCGCAGTTAACAATGCGCACGTGGTCTTTCATTTTAGAAAAAGCGTCTTTGCCCACAATACCCCGTGTCTGGTCAGTTAGCGGTGTGTGGAGCGTTAACACATCTGCCTTAGCAAATAACTCGTCTAGCTCAACCTTGCCAATGCCTAAATCTGCCGCGCGTTCTGCAGAAAGATAAGGATCAAAGGCTATCACCTTCATCTTCAGGCCTTGCGCTCTATCCGCAACTACAGAGCCAATGTTACCGCAGCCAATAAGTCCCAGTGTCTTGCCTGTAATTTCCATGCCCATAAATCGAGATTTTTCCCACTTGCCAGCATGCGTGCTTGCATTTGCTTGTGGGATATCACGGCACAGCGCCATCATCATAGAAATTGCGTGTTCTGCAGTTGTAATTGAGTTGCCGAACGGCGTGTTCATAACCACGACACCACAGTTGGTCGCTTCAGCAACATCAACATTATCCACACCAATGCCTGCCCGGCCAACTACTTTCAAGTTTTTAGCAGCTTTGAGGATTGTCGGCGTTACCTTTGTTGATGACCGAATAGCTAGACCATCATAATCACCAATAATGGCCGCGAGCTCTTCTTTAGTTAACCCCGGTTTAAAATCAACCTCTATGCCACGGTCCTTGAAGGTTTTCTCTGCAAGCGGGCTCATTTTGTCAGAAATCAGCACTTTTGGCATGATCTCATCCTTTCATAAATATCTATCAATTAGGGAGAAAGGCCGAGCGTCCCGGCCTATTTTCACTCTGAAATTCTTAAGCGTGCTCAGCTTTCACTGTTGCATATGCCCAATCAAGCCACTCAGTAAGTACCTTCAGATCATCTGCCTCAACAGTTGCGCCAGCCCAAATCCTAAGGCCCGGAGGCGCATCACGGTACGCGCCTATATCATAGGCCACGCCTTCAGTGTCCAACAGTGCCGCGAGCTTCTTCGGCACAGCTGCTTGCGCATCCGCGTCAAGACCCGCAAGCCAAGGGTCAGAAACTTTCAAGCACACAGAGGTGTTAGAATTAGTCTCAGGGTCAACGGCAAGGAAGTCAGCCCAGTCACTACCTGCCACCCAGTCGGCAAGAACCTTGAGATTGGCTTCAGACTTGGCAATCAAGCCCTTAAGGCCACCAAGCGTGCTAGCCCACTCAAGCGCGTCGATATAATCTTCAACACAGAGCATTGACGGCGTATTGATTGTCTCGCCAGAGAAAATACCCTCAATGAGCTTACCGCCTTTTGTTAAACGGAAGATTTTAGGAAGTGGCCAAGCAGGCGTATATGTCTCAAGGCGCTCAACAGCACGCGGTGAGAGAATAATCACACCGTGCGCAGCTTCACCACCGAGAACTTTTTGCCAGCTATATGTTGTTACGTCGAGTTTCTGCCATGGCAGATCCATCGCAAAAGCCGCCGATGTTGCATCACAAATCGTCAGGCCATCACGGTCTTCTTTGATCCAATCCGCATTTGGCACTTTCACACCAGATGTGGTGCCGTTCCATGTGAAGACAACATCGCGGTCTGTATCAACTTCATTTAAATTCGGTAATTCACCGTAATCGGCTGTGAAGGTCCTTACATCATCAAGCTTAAGCTGCTTAGCAACATCTGTTACCCAGCCTGCACCAAAACTTTCCCATGCGAGCATGTCAACGCCGCGAGCACCAAGAAGCGACCAAAGCGCCATTTCAACGGCACCAGTATCAGAGGCTGCGACAATACCAATACGGTAATCGTCCGGCACACCCAGAATTTCACGAGTTTTATCGATGGAGTATTTAAGCTTGGTTTTACCAGGCTTAGAACGGTGAGAACGCCCAAGCAGAGCGTTTTTTAGTGCATCCTGTGTCCAACCAGGACGCTTTGCACACGGGCCAGAGCTAAACTCTGGGCGCACGGGTGCCGTATTTGGCTTCGTCATATAGCTATCCTTCCAGATAGTTGCACCTCGTTGGGGAGGCGTGTCCCAAAAATGATGCTGCCCTCACAAACAGCTGCTTCCCAGTTGGGGGAAGTACCGGGGACGGAAAATATAGAAAGCTAAGCCGAAGTCAATGAAGTTTATTTGAATGGTGTGCGAAGTTTTTCTTCGCTCTCCCCGTATCACTTTAAAGAACATGCCGAGGCCAACACCCAATTACCTATAAATGGCAAAGACCCAGACAAGCATCATGAACACTAACACTGTGATTTTCCTATATATCACTGCCCCGTCCTTAGTGCTTGCGAAGCAAACGAAAGACATAGTGCCCACTTAACAAGTAGACACCAAACGCATAGAAAAACTGTTGGCTGATTTTATTGCTACCTGGGATAACAACCAAAACGCTGCCTTGGAAAAAGCGATAACGAGCTGCGGCCTAAACGATAATTGATATAAAACGGCGTTTCATTAAACACATTCCTGTATATAGTATTGATAACTTGGTTATTTACTGTTGTTCTTCAAAATTAGTGTGAGGCTTTTTCGGTGTTAAAGTTACGTCCCATCATTATTTTTACGGCACTTGGCCTAATATTAAGCGCCTGCACGAAACAACAGCCAGACCCGGTTGAAACAATCCCTGCCGACCGTATCAACAAAGCTCTTGCACGCTTAATAGCCCGTTGGGACCATAATAATGACGGCCAAGCCACATGCGCGGATATCGCAGTGCTGCGCCGCCAACAATTTTCGAAATTAGACCTAGACGGCAACCACCGCCTAGACCAAAAAGAATACCGCTCAGTAAATTTTGAAGATAAGAGTTTTGTCTTTCATGAGTTTAACAAACTCGACAAAGATGTTTCAGGCATGATTGAACTCGGCGAATTTGTCGCCGTTTCCCACAGCGAATTCAGAGGACTGGATAAAGATAACGATTGCACCCTTGGCAACCGTGACGCTGCATACAGCATTCTGGATGACCGCGCGCAAGGCCTAGGTGGGAAGCGCACTGGAAAACCAGACGACCGCTCCAAACGGCGGAAAACAGAAGAGCTAGACCCCTTTGAAGGATAGCCCTTTATTCGCTAAAGTAGTTTTTTGATTTTTCTAACAAACCTTTCAACCCGAACTGGTGAGGCTTTCTCGCTTTTGTAAAGTGAGAGCATCTTAAAGCTAGACTGCCTTGCACACGTGCCCAGCAGAGCAATGCGAAGCGTCCTATATACTGGCCGCCACATTACAAAGTAATCTACCCACCACGGTGAACCTAACGTAGTAACAACGTATGTTTCCCTCAGGTTTTCAAGACGAGGCTTAATCGCCCCCAAATCAGACGCGTGGTCATAAGCATGGCCCGGAGCCCAAACCCTGTCGAACCAACCCTTCAACACAGCAGGGAAACCAAACCACCAAGTCGGGAAAATCAAAACAAGCATCTCAGCAGCCTTTAACTGAGAAATCTCACTTGATACACCACCGGCATCATAGGATGCACTGTAATAACTTGTGCGTTCCTCAGTAGATAAAGCAGCGTCAAACTTAGCCTCATAAAGGTTCGTGACAGTTACCTTATAGCCTCGCTCCTGAAGACACGTAATCGCTTCACTTGCAAGATGCCCACACAAGCTATTCTTGAGCGGATGCGCAACTATAACCAAACAATTCACAACTTCCCCTATATCACAAGCCTTACATCACATTTAGCTGCACCTTATGAAGGAGCCTACCTCGCAATTCTTTGGTTTTGCATTAAACAAGATACCAGATGCGTTTATGAGATAGTTTCGCACCGTCTTACCGACCAGCAAGGGTGGTAGCATCCAAATTCCTTGGTTCACTCACAAGGTCGGCCCAAAATTCAGCCCCGAGTTTATCAATGGAGCGTGTCTCCGCGTTCATCAAT
>CAXBKT010000099.1:0-13391 GCA_963976155.1 uncultured Kordiimonadaceae bacterium
GTTGACCAGGATGCAATTGCACCAACCGCAACTATTTCAGGAATACGTTGTAAATAATATCCGCACGCACAAGCTACTGAAAGGCGTGTTACTGGAAGTCTTTCAGTAGCTTAACCTTGAAACTTTCATCCGAGTCGAAAGAATAAAATTTTCTCTTTATTTTCATAAAGTTATTAAAGCTCTACCCCCTCATATAAAAACAGCCCGAGGTACTTAAACAGAACTATTATGCTATATTTCACGCTGAGGACGGGCTGAATTATTGTAAAAAGTATGGTGGCATTATGGCTAATTCCCACGAGATTTTATTCGCCCGACGAAATCCCTCTGAACAGTCTATTTTTTCAATTACCCATATTGGTGGCCGTCTCAGTGAAGGTGCTGAATGGAGTATTCCTTGTACCGAAGCCATCAAAGGCATCCAATCCGGCCGCTTTGAGTTTTATATCCGTAACGATGCAGGTACCGTCGAAAAACTCATAGTTGCCAGGCATCGTCAGCACGGCATCTACCTAAAGTCAGAAGCTGATGCAGCACAGGCGAATAGGTTGCTGAATTTGCCTGAGAAACTCGCTGACTAACAGGTCTACTCAGACATTTTGAAGAAAATTTTAAACAACTCACTATGATGAACAAAGCCTGTTTCTCTGCACCCTCCACTTAGGTAAACACTATTTCTCAGTACAAATAAAAAACCCCTCGGGCATAACGCTCCGAGGGGTTTTTAATTCTGTTATCGACTACCGAATTAACGGTTGCGAGCTACCAGACCGTCACGCTCTAAGCGCTTGCGTTCTAGTTTGCGTGCACGACGTACAGCTGCAGCCTGCTCACGAGCCTTCTTTTCAGATGGCTTTTCGTAAAAGCGACGCATCTTCATTTCGCGGTAAACACCTTCACGTTGAAGTTTTTTCTTCAGCGCACGAAGGGCTTGGTCCACATTGTTATCCCGAACGGAAACCTCCATGGGTTTCTCACTCCTTTCAAAGCCAAAATTAGCGAGTAGCAAGCCGGGCGCGTACTCACTGGGCACCGGGCATATAGCAAAGCAATGCTTGCCACACAAGTTATTTCACACAAACAACAGGCCCCGCGCCACCCAAGCGGCACGCCACCCTCATAATTCCTGTAACAAACATAACAGATACGGGTATCTAATGCAAAATGCGGCACTATGTCCCTCGCATCGCTAGCATTTTGATGATAAATATTAAATCATAGAGTAATCAACCTTGCGAATCGCAATTTGAGAGACGAAATGGCAAACAACAATACAGCAAACATGACCCCTGAAGAACTAAGGTTACCGTTGATGCAGGCCATGCTCGATCATGTTGCCTTCGACGGCTGGTCTTTGAAGGCGTTAACGCAGGCAGCCGAAGATATAGGTATTACACCAGAGGTGGCTGAACTCGCCTACCCGCGTGGTACAATCGAAGTGCTAGAACATCATCTGGTTGAAGCTGACAAAACACTTGCTGCGGCTCTGGCTGATATGGACTTACCATCCAAGAAAATTCGTGAGCGCATTACTATAGCTATTCGTACACGACTAGAACAGCACACCGCGCATAGAGAGACCGTAAGACGAGGGCTTGCAACTCTTGCACTGCCCAACCATCTTGTTCTCGGCAGCAAAGCCCTCTGGAACACAGCTGACACTATGTGGCGCGCAGCGGGTGACACCTCCACCGATCACAATTGGTACACAAAACGCGCGACCCTTAGTGCAGTGTATAGTGCCGTTCTTGTATACTGGTTGAGCGACGAAAGTGATCAGTTTGAGAAAACATGGGCCTTTCTTGACCGCCGTATAGAAGATGTAATGAAAATAGAAAAGGCTAAATTTGAGGCGCGTAAAATGTGTAGCAACATGCCATCGCTTTCCCGCTTTCTAGGCCGGCTACGTTATCCGAGCACTTGATGACGAACGAAAAACTACCAAATTCAACAGGTACCTTAACTTGCCTAACCGAGGAATGTGCTATCATCGTAGTAAGGTGGCTGCGCTATCTCACCAGTGAAAAACAAGTCTCCAGGCATACTATCGACGCCTACACCCGAGATATTGGAGATTTTTTTTCCTTTCTGCAAAATCACCTCGGCTGCATGATTGGAATGCAAGACCTAACAGCACTAGAGGTCAGAGATTTTCGTGCTTATCTTGCTTACCGCCGCAGCGCTGGCGCATCAGCGCGAACAGCAGCTCGTATCCTATCATCAGTTCGCAACTTTTACCGTTACCTTGCCCGTGTTGAGGGTTTAGAAAACGATGCGATAAAGGCTGTTCAGGGCCCTAAATTACCACATAGAGTACCTCGCCCTCTAACGGAAGAAAGCGCCCGAACTGTCATTGAAACAATTAGTGATTTCGCCAACGAAGACTGGATCGCAGCGAGAGACACCGCCGTTATCACCTTGTTATATGGTTGTGGCCTTCGTATTGCGGAAGCTCTTTCGTTGAACGCCAAAGATATTCCCACTAGTGATACCATGCGCATTATTGGGAAGCGTTTAAAGGAACGCGTTGTGCCAGTGATACCTGTGGTTCGCAGCTCAATTGCAGCCTACACAGACATTTGCCCATACCCTTTAGAACCTGATGGACCCTTATTTCTTGGAAAAAAAGGCAAACGCCTTGGTGCCCGTGCTATTCAAGGCACGATGCAGAAAGTTCGTGCGGCCCTTAGCCTCCCTGACGATGCGACCCCTCACGCGTTGCGGCATAGTTTCGCAACACATTTACTGTCGCGCGGAGGCGACTTACGCACGATTCAGGAGTTACTCGGCCACGCCGACCTAAAAGCCACTCAGGTATACACTGAAGTGGATAGTGCTCATCTGAAAAACGTATATGATAAAGCGTTTCGACGTCACTAAATATCTAAAGGGGATATCCAAGGACTTTTTTAAAAACTCACAACTGAGGTATCTGATACAAATGAGATCTTTTAAGAAATTTGACCTTTTTCGGGTTTGGGTTTTAACACTTTTATACGCTTCTATGGTGCTATTTGGCATCCTGTTGATTTTCACAACAATCAGTCTATGGCCTTACCTTAAGAACGCATCTGGCACAGCCAGCACCCTAATTGCTACTTCTATACTAACCGCACTAACAAGTCTGAAATCCCTGCAAACTTTTATGCGCGTAATTCGAATTGAAAAAGGTATTCCCCAGTTCGAAATTGCGCCGTTCTTTTTCATACTGGTGTCGCTCGTTATTGCAGGACAACTTTTCAATAACCTCTGACACTCAACACTAATATGAAATCCAGCCTGCCTCCTTGGCTAAACCCCCTTATCGCAGCGCATGCCTATTCAGCCGGTTGCCTCTGGTTAGAGCCTGTATTCGATCCATATTTTCGTAGATCCACACCCTCAAATAAGGGGGCATTCGGCCTACGTCTATCTGGACCGATATAAGTTGCAGAGCGGATAAACTGCTTCGGCTTAGCCGTCATATGTTGTAGACGGGTCTCAAGCAGCTTTCCCGTTATTGGGGTCACCATAATCTCATTGACCCCACTATCCCTGCATTCAACAACTTTTTCGGCACTTGGGTTAGACATAACCAACAGAACAGGTGCCTCAGCAACAGCACCTTCACACATACGGATGAACCGAGTGAAGTCTGGGCCACCTGCATCATCCAAATGATGCCCAACGATGAAATGGGTAAATACAGTACTAGTCATACGCAGCAGCGCGTCCCTTGAATGATGGACGACCTGAACATTGCGCACACCGTTGTCCTTAAGGAAGTGCCAGATATACTCCGCCAACTGCTTATTAGACAACGCCACCAAAACTCGCATGGTCTCATAGTTTACTACAGAACGATTCATTACTCGCAACCCCACTAAGAAATACAGTCGTTCTCAATTACCTATTGCTTTTACTACAGCAGATGCCCCCGCTTAGTTACAAATGTAATAAACTTAAAGTCGTGCGTCAAATTTCACTAATAAATAGAAAATACTCATTTCTAGGACAGTTGACTAATTATGGTACCGCTTTCAACTATTGATGAATTTTATTCTATGGAATACTTCAAAAATAGTACAAATGCTCTAAAATCATATTTAGTAATTATATATAATTACTTATATAGTTAACGCAAAACTAACTATAAGATTTACCGTTTGATAAAGCTAAAAAAACCACTGTAAGCACGATGCTGCTCAGCCCAGCAAAGCTGTCTAATACTGACTAGATGGTCAATACACCTATGCGTTCAATAAACATTTGATCCTTTTACGAATCGGTAAAATTTAGTCATAATTCACTCAAGTTCAAAATTCAAACTGGCCGATCACTTGACTAACATCAAGCAACCCTGCTCAATAAGGCTCTATACTCCCATTAGTCCCAAAAAGGAGAAGCATCATGACCAAGCAATTATATCTAGTAGCCGTAGATGGCAGCGAATGGGGAAACCGCGCCGCTGATCATGCAGTTCATACTGCTCAACAAACCGGGGCCGAAGTGAAGCTAATCACAGTTGTCCCTTGGTCAGGTTTCCAGCCAATGACCCTTGACGAAGTTGCACACCGCACCGTCAACAAACAGGAAGAAGAAGCTCAAGCCCAGAATAGCATTCTGACACCTCTTGAAAAGAAGTACAAAGATAGCGGCGTTACCGTTTCTACCGAGCATCATTGGGGTAATCCAGCAGAAGTGATTCATAAACGCGCCAAAGAAACAAAGGCCAACCAGATTTTTGTAGGCCGCAGAGGGCGTTCACGTCTTGCAGACCTTGTACTTGGGAGTGTTGCGAATTCCCTCGCGCACACAATTGGTAAGCCAATAGTACTCGTTCCCTAACTCTATTTAGTGAAAACAAAAAAGAACCTCGGGCATATCCAGCCCGAGGTTCTTTTTTAACATACGTATAGAAGCGCCTTACATATGAATAGGGCGCTTATGAACCGCAAGCGCAGCCTCTTTCATTGCTTCGGATTCAGTTGGGTGCGCATGACACGTCAGGGCAATATCTTCAGCCGACGCACCAAATTCCATCGCTGTCGCAGCCTGAGCAATCATATTGCCGGCATCTGCACCAATAATATGAACACCAAGCACCCGGTCTGTCTCTTTGTCAGCTAAAATTTTGACAAAACCATCCGTTGCCATATTCGCTTTCGCGCGGCTATTCGCCGTAAATGGAAATTTACCTACATTGTAAGCAACTTTGGCCTCTTTTAACTCTTCTTCGGTTTTACCAACAGCAGCTACTTCAGGATACGTATAAACAACACCTGGGATCACATCATGGTTCACATACCCTGTTAAACCAGCGATATTCTCCGCAACAGCGACGCCTTCATCTTCTGCTTTATGCGCGAGCATCGGGCCTTCGACCACATCACCGATTGCGTAAATGTTAGGGACGTTAGTAGAAAAATCATGATTGATTTTAATACGCGAGCGCTCATCCATTTCAACGCCTACGGTTTCAAGGCCAAGACCATATGTATAAGGTCTGCGTCCCACTGAAACCAACACCACATCAACCTCAAGTGTCTGCGCATCACCACCTTTAACAGGTTCAAATGTTACAACGGCGCCTTTTTTGCTTTTCTCAACACCAGTGACTTTTGATGAGAGCTTCAACTTCATGCCTTGCTTTTTCATCATGCGACCAAAGTTCTTACGCACTTCCATATCCATGCCCGGCAGTAGTTGGTCCATGAATTCAATCACAGTTACTTCCGCACCCAAACGGCGCCACACTGAACCAAGCTCAAGGCCGATTACACCACCGCCGATAACAACCATGCTTTTTGGGGCTGGATTAAGGTCTAGTGCACCAGTTGAGGAAACAATCGTTTTCTCATCAATTTCGATACCAGGAAGAGAAGCAACGTCACTACCCGTGGCAATAATAGTACTCTTTGCCTTAACGGTACGAGAACCGCCCTCATTGAGAGCTACTTCAATAGTGTCTTTGCTGGTAAATTTTCCAGCACCCTTGATCCATTCAATCTTATTCTTCTTGAATAAGAACTCGATCCCGCCAGTAAGGCCTTCAACAGTTTTATCCTTAGCCGCGAGCATTTTTTCGATGTCATAGTCCAAACCTTTTACAGACAGGCCGAACTTCTCGAAATCATGATTAGCTTCATCATAAAGGTGCGAAGCGTGCAGGAGCGCCTTAGAAGGCATACAGCCAACATTTAGGCATGTACCGCCAAGTGTTTCGCGTTTCTCGATACAAGCAGTTTTGAGGCCTAGCTGAGCAGCACGTATGGCTGCTACATAACCACCAGGGCCAGCACCAATAACAACAACGTCAAATGCGTCAGACATTTTTTATCCCTTATTTATTGTAAGTATGGGCGGAGGCCAATCGGCGCTCCACCCATATATATTTTATCTAATCTCTTCTCACCGCCTTACATATCAAGCAGCAAACGTGTTGGATCCTCAAGGGCCTCCTTCACGCGCACAAGGAAAGTAACAGCTTCACGGCCATCAATAATCCGATGATCATAGGAAAGTGCCAAATACATCATTGGACGAATAACCACTTGGCCATTTTCAGCCATCGGGCGTTCCTGAATTTTGTGCATACCAAGAATAGCGGACTGAGGTGCATTCAAAATCGGGCTCGACATCAACGAACCAAAAATGCCGCCATTCGAAATGGTAAAAGTACCACCTTGCATGTCATCAATGGTAAGCTTGCCGTCACGAGCTTTCTTGCCATAGTTTGCAATAGAAAGTTCGGTTTCAGCAAAACCCATGTCTTGAGCGTCACGCAGAACTGGTACAACAAGACCATTCGGCGCGGAAACTGCTACGCCAATGTTTGCATAGTTATGATAAACAATTTCTTCACCGTCGATCTGCGCATTCACAGACGGCACTTCTTTAAGTGCTAAGCAGCATGCTTTCGTGAAGAAGCTCATAAACCCGAGCTTGATGTTATGCTTCTTGGCGAACAAGTCTTTATATTTTGCACGCGCGGCCATTACAGCAGACATATCTACTTCGTTGTAGGTCGTCAGCATCGCAGCAGTGTTTTGCGCATCCTTTAGACGCTGCGCAATTGTTTTACGCAGGCGTGTCATTTTCACGCGCTCTTCGCGAGGTTCGTTTGACACTGGGCCAGCCGCAACAACTGGTGCTGCAACGGTGCGCGCTTTACCACTTTCAATTGCTTTAAGCACATCGCCTTTAGTCAATCGACCATCTTTACCTGTACCTTCTACTGAAGATGGGTCGAGATTATAGTCTTCAACAATACGACGTACTGCAGGTGACATGGGCATCAAATCACTTGAAGCAGCAGAAGGTGCTGGCGCAGGCGTGGCAGGGGACGAGGCAGGTACCGTCGATGAGGCTGCCGTTGTAGCAGCAGTTGCCGTTGCTGCTGCCTCCGCTTTGGGGGCTGCTGCTGTCGCAGCACCTTCAGTATCGATCCGCGCAATCAAAGCGCCAATTTCAACGGTATCACCTTCCGCGACCAATTGCTCTATCAGCACACCAGCAACAGGGCTCGGTACTTCCATCGCAACTTTATCTGTTTCCACCTCAACAATGGGCTCATCAGCCGCCACTGCTTCGCCAACGGCTTTCAGCCAGGTGCCGATTGTACCCTCAGCGACACTCTCGCCCATTTGCGGGATTACAATATCTTCAATTGCCACCGTGTTGCTCCTACCCTTAATCTAATCTCTTAAAAATATAATCTGCTAAATTGTCAGTGCTTGATCAACAAGCGCTGCTTGCTGCGCCGCATGAATTGAAGCTTGCCCTGTTGCCGTCGCGGCGCTTGCTGCACGGCCTGCATAGACAGCCCTTTTCACAGGCAACTCCAAATTCAATAGTGTTTCTTCAAGCGGCTCATTAATGAAACTCCAAGAACCCATATTCTTAGGTTCTTCCTGACACCAAACAATTTGCTCAACATTAGTAAAGCGCTTTAGCTCTTTCGAAAGTGCGTTCACAGGGAACGGATACAGCTGCTCAACCCGCAGTAGATATGTATCGCTTTGTTCTCTCTTATCTCGTTCATCAAGCAAATCGTAGTAAACTTTACCGGTACAGAGTACCACACGTTTGATCTTGTCATCAGCCTTCAACTTAATGGAGCCACCAGCTTCATTTTCCGCATTATCCCAAAGTACACGGTGGAACTGAGACCCTGGCCCAAACTCTTGAAGCTGAGACACACAGCGCTTATGCCGTAATAGCGATTTAGGCGTCATGATCACGAGCGGCTTCCGGAACGTGCGGTGCATCTGACGGCGCAGCACATGGTAATAGTTCGCCGGTGTCGTACAGTTCACAACTTGCCAATTGTCTTCAGCAGACAACTGAAGGAACCGTTCCAGCCTTGCTGACGAGTGCTCAGGCCCCTGACCTTCATAGCCATGTGGCAGCAAAAGCACGAGCCCTGACATCCGCAGCCATTTGGCTTCGGCTGAACAAATGAACTGGTCAATAATAATCTGAGCACCATTTGCAAAGTCACCAAACTGACCTTCCCATAACGTCAGGCAGTTTGGCTCCGCCATTGAGTAACCATACTCAAAGCCCATCACACCAAATTCAGACAAATGGCTATCCAGCACCTCAAAATGTGCGTCAGGATTGACATCTTTTAGCGGTACATAACGGTCTTCGGTTTTCTGGTCTACGAATACTGCGTGGCGCTGACTAAAAGTACCACGACCACAATCCTGCCCTGAAAGGCGCACATTATAGCCTTCACGCAGAAGCGTACCAAACGCAAGTGCTTCGCCTGTTGCCCAGTCAAAACCAGCACCCTCTTCAAACATTTTATGTTTGTTATCGAGAACACGTTTCAGCGTGCGGTGAATATTAAATTTCTCGGGGATATGCGTAAGCTGCTCACCAACTTCACGTAGCATAATCTCTGCAACACCCGTTTCCGCACGGCGTTTTTCGTGGTCTTGGTCGGCTAGGCCTAAGCCTTCCCACTTGCCTTCAAACCAATCAGCCTTATTCACTGAGTAATCTTTGGCCGCATCAAACTCATCTTCGAGATAGCTGATGAATTCCGATTCCATACCCGCGAACTGCTCTGCGGTTATCACACCTTCTGCAATCAGTTTATCAGCATAAAGTTTAACAACACTCGGATGATTTTTAATTGCAGCATACATCAGTGGCTGAGTGAACGCAGGTTCATCGCTCTCATTATGGCCAAAGCGGCGATAACAGAACATATCGATCACAACATCGCGCTTAAATTGTTGGCGGAATTCAGTCGCTATTTTCGTTGCAAAAACAACCGCTTCTGGGTCATCACCATTCACATGAAAGATAGGTGCCTGCACCATTTTCGCTACGTCAGAGGGATATGGACTTGAACGTGCAAATTGTGGGCTTGTTGTAAAGCCGATTTGGTTATTCACAATAAAGTGGATCGTACCGCCGGTATTATACCCACGCAGCCCAGACATGCCGAAACATTCCGGTACAATACCTTGGCCTGCAAATGCTGCATCGCCGTGCAACAATAGTGACAAAGTTCCATTATGCTCTTTATCACCCTTCATTTCCTGCTTGGCGCGTACTTTCCCAATAACCACAGGGTTCACGGCTTCAAGGTGAGACGGGTTGGCATTTAAGGATAAATGCACTTTGTTGCCATCAAATTCCCGGTCAGCGCTGGTTCCCAGATGATATTTAACATCGCCGGAGCCCTGAATATCATCAGGCTTTGCTGAACCGCCGTGGAACTCATTAAAGATGGCGCGGTAAGGCTTCTGCATCACATTCGCGAGTACATTGAGGCGCCCACGGTGCGGCATGCCAATAACAATTTCACCGAGGCCAAGTTGACCCCCGGTTTTCATAATCGCTTCTAGCGCAGGCACCATGCCTTCGCCGCCATCAAGGCCAAAACGTTTAGTGCCCGTATATTTGCGGCCAAGAAAGCGCTCGAACTGAACAGCCTCAATAAGCTTATTCAGGATCGCGATTTTACCTTTATCCGTAAACTGAATTTCTTTGTCACGGCCTTCAATTTTATGCTGAATCCAAGACTTTTCGTCTGGATCGTTAATATGCATAAATTCAACGCCAATATTCGAGCAATATGTCCGCTTCAAGATTACCAAAATCTCGCGAACGGTCGCAGTATCCAAACCTAACACTCCGTCCATAAAAATAGGACGGTCCAGGTCACTAGGACCAAAACCATAGGAGGCTGGCTCCAGCTCGGGGTGGATGGGGCGCTCTTCAAGACCTAGTGGATCAAGGTTTGAATTCAAATGCCCGCGTACACGGTAGGTACGTACGAGCATCAAAGCCCGAATGCTATCAACCGTCGCAGAACGAATATCAGCGGCAGACGCAACCGCCCCCGCTGATGTCTCTGGCTTATCCCCTTCGATGAACATATCCGACCCGTCCAGGCCAGTTGTTAGGTCATCATTGGGTCTTAGCGGCCAATCTTTACGGGCCCAACTGGGACCTGAAGCCGTAATTCCTGTTTCCAAAGCGGAGAAATAATCCTGCCACCCTTGATCAACAGAAAGAGGGTCAGCGCTATATTTTTCATAAAGCGATTCAACAAACTGCGGGCTTACGCCTTCAAGTGCAGCAATACGGTCTAGGTCAGCTCCCATGGGCATTATTCGGCGTGGCAGCTTGCCACGCCCCTCCGTTTAAAGATTAACCAATAGCTTCAAGAAGAGTAGTACCAAGTGCAGGAGGGCTGTCAGATACAATGATGCCAGCACTACGCATAGCTTCAATCTTATCTTCAGCACCACCTTGGCCACCTGAAACAATAGCGCCAGCGTGGCCCATTGTACGACCCGGAGGCGCTGTACGACCGGCGATGAAACCTGCAACAGGTTTCTTCACTTTACTATTTTTCAGAAATTCTGCTGCTTCTTCTTCTGCAGACCCGCCAATTTCACCGATCATGATGATTGAGTGCGTGTCTTCATCAGCAAGGAACATATCCAAGCAATCGATAAAGTTCGTGCCGTTCACTGGGTCGCCGCCAATACCGATACATGTTGACTGCCCGAGGCCAGCAGCTGTTGTTTGCGCAACAGCTTCATACGTCAATGTACCTGAACGAGACACAATACCGACATTACCTGGCTTATGAATGTGGCCCGGCATAATACCGATTTTACATTCACCCGGCGTAATAACACCCGGGCAGTTTGGGCCAACAAGGCGCGTATTAGAATTCTTGAGGGCTTGTTTTACGCGAACCATATCAAGAACTGGAATACCTTCAGTAATACAAACGACAAGCTCAATACCACAATCAATGGCTTCAAGAATTGAGTCTGCAGCGAAGGGAGGCGGCACATAGATAACAGAAGCATTTGCACCAGCCACATCACGCGCTTCAGCAACAGTATTAAAAACTGGCAAATTCAAATGTGTTTGACCACCCTTACCTGGCGTCACGCCACCAACCATGTTGGTGCCATAAGCGATTGCTTGCTCAGAGTGGAAAGTACCCTGTGCGCCCGTAAAGCCTTGGCAAATAAGTTTAGTATTTTTACCTACGAGAACTGACATTACTCGGCCTCCTTCACAGCTTTAACAATTTTTTCGGCTGCGTCATTCAAATCATCAGCAGAGATAATTGGCAGCCCGCTGTCAGCCATGATCTGTTTGCCGAGTTCAACATTTGTACCTTCAAGGCGAACAACAAGCGGAACAGAAAGTGCTACTTCACGCGCTGCTGCAACAACACCTTCAGCAATCACATCACAGCGCATAATACCACCGAAAATATTTACCAAGATACCTTCAACATTGTCGTCTGAAAGAATAATCTTAAAGGCTTCTGTCACACGCTCTTTTGTTGCGCCGCCACCAACATCAAGGAAGTTAGCTGGCGAGCCACCTTTAAGCTGGATAATATCCATAGTTGCCATCGCAAGGCCTGCGCCGTTCACCATACAACCGATAGAACCATCAAGGCTGATGTAGTTAAGTTCGTACTTAGATGCTTCGATCTCTTTTGGATCTTCTTCACTTTCGTCGCGTAGTTCCCGCACATCGGGGTGTCGGAAGAGAGCGTTACCATCGAAGGACATTTTGGCATCAAGAACAACCATTTCGTCAGCCTCTGTAAGTACGAGAGGGTTTACTTCCAGCATCGCAGCGTCTTTAGCAACATATGCGGCATAGAGTGAAGAAACTACTTTCTGACAAGCTTTTGCAGCATTACCAGACAAGCCGAGGCCAAACGCTACACGGCGGCAATGATGACCCTGAAGACCAGTTGCCGGATCAATCATCACGTTGAAGATTTTTTCAGGCGTTGCTTCAGCAACTTCTTCGATGTCCATACCGCCTTCAGTTGACGCCATAATCGCCAACTTGCCAGACGCGCGATCCAGCAACAGTGCAAGATAGTATTCGCTTTTAATCGCGCAACCATCTTCAACATAAACGCGCTTAATCTCCTTGCCCTCTGGGCCAGTTTGATGCGTTACAAGCGTTTTACCAATAAGGTCTTTTGCAACAGCTTCTACATCTTCAAGAGACTTCACAACCTTCACACCGCCAGCTTTACCGCGGCCACCAGCATGAATTTGCGCCTTAACAACCCAGACAGGACCGCCAAGTTTTTTTGCTTCGTCAACAGCTTCCGCTGCTGTGTAGGCTACGCCGCCGCCAAGGACCGGTGCGCCAAACTCTTTCAGCAGGCTTTTCGCCTGATACTCATGGATATTCATTGTAATCCAGCTCCTAAGGAGTTTTCCCTATATTATTATGCGAGTGAACCGTCGATGTTAATGCAAGCTTCCATCAAGCCCTTCACTGCGTCTACTGAATGATCAAAGCCAGACTTCTCTTCGCCCTGCAGATCAATCTCTACAATTTTTTCAATGCCATTTTCGCCAATGATTGTTGGAACACCAACATACATATCGCTCAGGCCATATTCACCACTAAGATGCGCAGCACATGGTAACAAACGGCGCTTGTCTTTAAGATAGCTTTCAGCCATCTCGATAGCGCTTGTTGCTGGCGCATAAAAAGCTGAACCAGTTTTAAGTAAGCCAACGATTTCAGCACCACCATCACGGGTGCGCTGTACGATCTGATCAATCTTCTCTTGCGTAGACCAACCCATCTTGACCAGGTCAGGAACCGGGATACCCGCAACTGTTGAATAGCGCGTTAGCGGCACCATTGTATCGCCGTGCCCACCAAGTACGAATGTTGTTACGTCCTGAATAGAAACGTTAAACTCTTCAGCCAAGAAGTGACTAAAGCGCGAGCTATCAAGAACACCTGCCATACCACATACTTTATTTGCGGGCAGACCTGAGAATTTCTGCAAAGCCCAAACCATCGCGTCAAGCGGGTTCGTAATACAAATAACAAAAGCATCCGGGGCATGCGCAGCAATACCCTCGCCGACCATC
>CAXBKT010000100.1:0-13263 GCA_963976155.1 uncultured Kordiimonadaceae bacterium
GATGGCACCACGGTACATGTGGCGTTGTATGAACCGCGTACACCGGTTAAGGCCCTTTTTTTAATGCTGCCGGCGCTCGGTGTTAAAGCGGGTTTTTATAAGCGTGTCGCCGAAGGGCTTGCTGCTGCCGGGATTGCGACGGCGCTCTTTGAACAGCGCGGACACGGCGAAAGTACATGCTTGCCAGCAAAGGGTGTGACAGTTGGCTACAACCAGTATCTGGATGATGATCTACCGTTAGTAATAGACTGGATGCGGCGCCGATTTGACGGGAAGCCATTTTTTCTGGGTGGTCATAGCCTTGGGGCACATTTTAGCAATTATATCGCAGCAGAGCAGGGTGCGGATATTCAGGGCATAATTCACATGGCATGTGTATTTCCATACTATGGTTTGTATCCTCGTAAACAAGCTCTATTACTGCGTTTTTTGTGCGCACTCATTCCTACAGTGACCTGGCTGTTGGGGTATTACCCCGGCCAAATGTTTGGTTTTGGCGGCAAAGAGCATAGGCAGGTGATGCTGGATTGGCGTGACTGGGCAACAACAGGTTGCTATGATTTTGGCACCCGACGCGGCGTAGAGCAGAAGATGGCAGCATACAGAGGCAAGCTGCTATCGATTTCTTTTGAAAATGACGAACTCGCGAGCGCCCCCGCACTGCATAAACCTCATTCGGTAATGTCGGGTGCGGACGTGTCGTGCGTGCATCTCACACAAAAAGAACAAGGCAAACACATTGGCCACTTTGACTGGGCACGAAGGCCTGCAGGTGTGGTTAAAACATTAGACGATTGGATTGATACATGTCTTACATAGACCCTGAACGAGTGCAGTTTGAAGCCTTTAAAGAGCTGCCACGTGACAAACCCATCAATATGCTCAATCTGGTTAGGTTAAAAAAGAAAGCTATTTATGAAGATGGCACTGAAACCACGGGGGCTGAAGCCTATAAAACGTATGGCAAAAAAAGCGGCCCGATATTTGTTAGGGTAGGTGGCACCATTATTTGGCGTGGTCAGCCTGAATTAATGCTGATTGGCCCTGAGGCCATGACATGGCATGTCGCCTTTGTAGCGCGTTATCCAAATGCAGATTCTTTTATGGAAATGGTAACGGATCCCGATTATCGAAAAGCCGTGAAACACCGCCAAGCCGCCGTTGAGGACAGCCGCTTGCTTAGGTGTGCAGAACTGGATGGTGACGCCGTTTTCGGGTAAGCTCTCTGCCTTTGACTTAGCGGCCGATGTAGTCAACTGGTACAGCCGGGTTTAAAAAGAACATGCCGTCCCAGTGGTTTTTCCAGTCGGCTAAAGGCGCTTGCGCCGCATAGTCGTATGTCCACATTGTGGTGCCCTCAGCTGTTGCTTTTTTAAGGTCGAGATTGCTGGTGTCAATAAAGGCCGATGTGATGCTTTTTTTGTTGAGGAGGGCTTCAAGACTGCTCGTTGACGGTGCTGTAATGTTTTCTGTTTCTAGTGTGATAAAATTCGTGAAGGCACCTGTTCCGCTTCCGAAATGAGTGTAATAGACATCATCCGGCCAGATTTTCTTCAGTTCAGTCCCAACATTGCGCACAGGGCCGGGCATAGCAACTGTGCTATGGTCAGGATTGCCGTTTGGTGCCACATGCACATAGTGGCCCCAAACAATGGCTTTCTTGCCGGGGTAGACTTCCTTCATCAACCATTCAATGTTCTGGATCATCTCAAGGTCATGATCAGGCACTGTTTGCAGGCCCCAAGCTACTTCTGCCATGCGAGTTATACTTTTTATGATGCGGTACCAAAAGGCGTTTGATTTAAAGTGGTTGTTCGTTTGTAGTTGCGTCGCTGCTGATAGAAAACTGGCGATTTTTGAGGCCGTGGCAAAATATTGTTTTTGCTCAGCGTCTGAAGCCGGACTTGGTTTGCCCTTAAGTAGGTCGGCAGTAATGGCTGTAAACTGGGCCCAAACTTGAGACGAAGGGAGGTTGCTATCTGTTTTTTTAAGGAAGGCTTTGAGGTTTGGTAATAGTGCACTGTTTGAAAGCGAGCCGCTGTGGCGGTTATCAAAGCCTGCGAACTGGAGCGGCCTGTTGGAGGTGCGCTTAGTATCAATATAATTGAACAGTGGCTGCATTTCTGCGCTGTTCGCATACATATAAAATATATTGCCGGGGGCTTGGTTGGCGATAGGGGCTTTGTCATTCATCCAAACCCGGCTGACATCATAAAGGGCGCTTTCTATAAGGAAAACGTCAAACTCTTTTTTCTCGTACAGATATTTAACGAGGCGGGCTTTCAGGGCAAATACATTGCCTTCACCGTGGGTTGCTTCGTCCAGTACCACAAACCGTTTGTCACCAATTGCTTCTCCAAATGAAGCAAGGTCCGCATAGTCATCATTGTTCGTGAACGAGGTTTTGATGTTGCCTTCCTCGACATTCTGCAAAATGCCGTTGCCGTCATTCGCGGCGTTTAGTGGTGACAGAGAAAAAATGATAGAAAGGGGTAAGAAAAACTCAGCAAGTAATTTCACAATAACATCCACTATATAGAATTCAATATAATGAAAGCGTTACCATTTTTTTGTTTTTCTAGCAATTGCCAAATGTAACGGCCGCCTTTTGAAAGTGAGAAAACAGAAGGCGCCCAATAGGGCACCTTCTCTGAACTGTGCTGTTATACTATGCGGGCTTTTGGAATTTCAGCAAGAAACGGTCTGTATTATCGCGGTTTGTGCGAGCATCCCGAAATACGTTATAATCCCGTGTATCTTCAGGATTTGCCAGAATAGCACTCTCGTCAACAAGCTTGAAACCAGCAGCCTCAATTTCTTTGATAACGAGCTTTTTGTCGATCCTGTGCAGTGTCTTCACATCACGCGTACCAGACCCTTCTTCTGCTGAATGGTCGACCACCACATAAACTCCGCTAGGCTTGAGTGCGTCAAAAATGGCTTTGTTCATTTTATCACGTTCTGTACCCTGCCAAGCTGTATCATGGTAAAAGAGACCCATGAATGCGATATCAAGCGGCGCTTCAGCTTTAAAGTTTTCCATGTCATCAAAGGCGAGGGTTACATTTTTTTTCCACTGATCGCCTGCTGCGCGTTGTTCAACAGGACCGCCAGGGCCAAAAAAATCAGCGAAGCGGCCGCGGACATAAAAATTGATATAGTTCAATACTTTACCCTTGTCACCGACTGCGCGGCTGAACAGATCTGTGTAATAACCGCCGCCACCGAGAAGGTCGGCTACATGCATGCCTGGTTTAACGCCAATAAACTTGAGAACCTCTGCAGGTTTTCGTTTAGCATCACGCACTGTTTCAGTTTCAGGTCGCTCAGGGCTGTTCACCGCTTCAGCGATATGGTGATGGTCCGCTAAACTCGCTTGTGTATGGAAAGGTAAGGCAATCGCTGCGGACAGCAGTATATGTTTTAGTTTCATAAGGTTTTCCTCTTTATCGGCGTCTCTTTGCAGAGCTTGCTTTTTGTTGTGAGGATTTGAAACCAAACTTTCGTTGCTTCACGCAGGTGTGATTAGCTGAAAGCTCTGTTAGAAAGGGATTTTGTCACCTAAGTCTGACGACTGAATTTTTACAGAAGCGCGAATAATGGAAAATTGCAAACAAAAAAAGGCGCCGGGTAGGGCGCCTTTTTATAGAGTTTAGATTGAAGACAGGCAGTTTTAGCTGGCGTTGGCCATAAAGTTTGGCATCCAGCCTTCATGTGCTTCTGTCAGGGCATTAAGGTCTAATTCAAGCTCACCTTCATTGATGATGATCTTGTCACCGCCTGTTGTACCAAGCACTGTTACTGGCACGCCTGCGTCTTTGGCTTCCTTGCGGATTACCTCAGATGTTGCTTCGTCAGCAGCTACAAGATACCGCGCTTGTGTCTCACTGAAGAGGCTTACGTGCAGCGGCAGGTCGCTTTCTATAACCAGGTCAGCACCAACACGACCAGAAATTGCCATATCAGCAAGGCCAGATATTAGGCCGCCATCTGAAAGGTCATGGCAGGTGTTCACTTGCTCATTCTCGATCAGCATGCGTACAAAGTCACCGTTGCGGCGCTCGATGTCCAAATCAACGAATGGTGGTGCACGTGCGTCCTCACCCAGAATTTGTTTCTGGTAAAGGCTTGCACCCAGTTCGTTTTTGGTTTCACCGATCAACAAGATGGTTTGACCTGCGCCTTTGAAGGCAACCGTTGCCATTTTGTTGCTGTCAGCCATCACACCAACGCCGCCGATAGCAGGGGTTGGCAGAATACCAGAACCATTGGTTTCGTTGTAAAGTGAAACGTTACCGGAAACGATCGGGTAATCAAGGGCACGGCAAGCATCGCCCATGCCCTCAAGGCAGCCAACAAATTGGCCCATGATGTCTTTGCGCTCAGGGTTGCCGAAGTTAAGGCAGTTTGTGATCGCAAGCGGTTTTGCGCCAACTGCTGTAATATTACGCCATGTCTCAGCAACAGCCTGACGGCCGCCTTGCTCTGGGTCGGCATAACAGTAACGTGGTGTGACGTCAGTTGAGATTGCCAAGGCTTTCTCTGTTCCGTGTACACGAACTACAGCCGCATCGCCGCCCGGACGCTGGATGGTGTCAGCAAGAACCATGCAGTCATATTGTTCCCAGATCCAACGGCGCGAACAAAGGTGTGGCCCGCCGATAAGGTCCATAACGGCCTGCTTGAGGTCAGCTGGTGCAGCTACGTCAACAGCTTCACGCTTAGGTGTATAGTTGTAAGGGCGTTCATACTCTGGTGCATCCTCAACAAGACTGTTGATTGGCATGTCGCCAACAACTTCACCACCGAACGTGAGTGTCAGTTTGCCCGTGTCAGTAATTTCACCGATAACCGCGAAATCAAGCTCCCATTTCTCAAAAATGGCTTTTGCCATTTCTTCGCGGCCCGGCTTCAAGACCATAAGCATACGCTCTTGGCTTTCAGATAGGCACATTTCGTAAGGGGTCATGTCGCGTTCGCGCTGAGGCACATTGTCGAGGTTCAACTCGAAGCCAACGCCGCCTTTTGATGCCATCTCAACGGATGATGACGTAAGGCCAGCCGCGCCCATATCCTGAATGGCGATGATCGCATCAGTTGCCATCAACTCAAGGCACGCTTCAATCAGGAGCTTTTCAGTGAAGGGGTCGCCAACTTGAACTGTTGGGCGTTTCTCTTCGCTGTCCTCAGTGAACTCAGTTGAGGCCATGGTAGCACCGTGGATACCATCGCGGCCTGTTTTTGAACCCACATACACAACAGGATTACCGATACCCGCCGCAGCGCAGTAAAAGATTTTATCTTGGTCAGCGAGGCCCACGGTCATGGCATTCACAAGGATATTGCCATTGTAGGACGGGTCGAAGTTTGTTTCGCCGCCAACCGTTGGTACACCAACACAGTTGCCGTACCCGCCAATACCCGCAACAACGCCGTTGATAAGGTGGCGTGTTTTTGGGTGGTCAGGCTCACCGAACCTGAGCGCATTCATGTTAGCAACAGGCCGTGCACCCATTGTGAACACATCACGAAGGATGCCGCCAACGCCCGTAGCCGCGCCCTGATAAGGCTCAATGTAGCTCGGGTGGTTGTGGCTCTCCATCTTGAAGATGGCTGCCTGATTGTCACCAATATCGATGATACCGGCATTCTCGCCCGGACCGCAAATAACCCAAGGGGCCTCGGTTGGTAGTTTCTTCAAATGAAAGCGTGATGATTTATAGGAGCAATGCTCTGACCACATAACTGAGTAGATACCCAGTTCTGTGATATTTGGTTCGCGGCCCATTGCGCCAACGATGCGTTCATATTCTGTTTCTGTAAGCCCGTGTTCTTTGACAACTTCGGGCGTGATTTTAACGTCTTGCATATTTACCACTCCCTAACCGAGGCTGTTCAGTACGGATTCAAACATAATGCGACCATCCGAGCCACCGAGCGCAGGCTCGATCATACGCTCAGGGTGTGGCATCATACCAAGTACGTTGCCGCGCTCATTCAGTACACCAGCAATCCGGCGCTGCGCACCGTTGATATCGTCGACATATTTGAATGCGACTTGGCCTTCACCTTCAAGCCGGTCAAGTGTTTCACTGTCTGCGAAATAGTTGCCGTCGTGGTGAGCAACCGGGATGGTGATTTCTTTGCCTGCTTCATATCCGCTTGTAAAAATACTGTCTGAATTTTCAACAGTCATTTTTACGTCTTTACAGACGAAGTGAAGGTTGGCGTTTCGCATCAAGGCACCGGGCAAAACACCTGTTTCAGTTAGGATCTGGAAGCCGTTGCAAACACCAAAGGTTGGAACGCCGTCGTTTGCGCGTTTCACAACTTCCTTCATAATGTGGCTTCGGGCCGACATCGCGCCGCAGCGCAGATAATCGCCGTATGAGAAACCGCCGGGCAGGGCAATGAAATCAACTTTGTCGAAATCATACTCTTGGTGCCAGACCATTAGGGGCTTGTTGCCTGTAATCTTTTCCAGGGCAACAGCCATATCCCGGTCACAGTTTGATCCCGGGAATACAATGACTGCAGATTTCATGTCTGCTACTCCAGCTCGATGCTGTAGTTTTCGATAACCGTATTGGCAATCAGCTTGCGGCACATTTCGTCAACAGACGCATGTGCTTTTTCTTTGTCAGTTTCAGTAAGGTCTAGCTCAATATATTTGCCTTGACGCGCTTCATCTACGCCGCCAAAACCCATGTTGCTTAGGGCATGCTCAATCGCCTTGCCTTGAGGGTCAAGAACACCGTTCTTAAGAGTTACATGAATACGGGCTTTCATGGTTGGCTAGCCTTCCTTTTTCGGATTGGAGGATTTTTGGTGATCAGCAATTACAGTTACATCTGCGCTTGGCAAAATGCCTAATCTACGCGCAACTTCCTGATAGGCTTCCATTTCACCGCCAAGGTCGCGGCGGAAGCGGTCTTTATCAAGTTTTTCACCTGTTTCAATATCCCACAGGCGGCAGCCGTCAGGACTGATTTCGTCTGCAAGGATAACAATACTGTCATCGCCTTCATAGAGACGCCCAAATTCAAGTTTGAAATCAACAAGTTTGATGCCAATGCCAGCAAAAAGGCCAGATAGGAAATCATTGATGCGCAGCGCATAGTGTGTCAGCAGGTCAAGCTCATCATCGTCAGCCCAGCCGAATGTGAGAATATGCTCTTCCGCGATTAGTGGATCATCCAGTTCATCAGACTTATAGCAATATTCTACGAGAGGGTTCGGCAACGGCGTGCCTTCCTCTAAGCCAAGACGCTTGCATATGCCACCAGCAGCGACATTGCGGATGATTACCTCAACAGGGATAATCTCGACCGCTTTGATAAGTTGCTCGCGCATTGAAAGGCGTTCAATAAAGTGTGTTGGAATGCCAATATCACCGAGCGCTTTGAAGATATGCTCAGAGATAATATTGTTCACAACGCCTTTGCCAGAAAGAGTACCTTTCTTTTTGGCATTGAAAGCCGTAGCGTCATCTTTGAAATATTGTACAATAGTGCCAGGCTCTGGTCCTTCAAAAAGTACTTTGGCCTTGCCTTCATAAAGTTTATTGCGGCGGGACATTTATGCCTCTTCATCGTCGCTAGAGGGAAAGTGGATAATTTCGGCGCGAACATAGCCGAAGTCCCCCTCGGGGACAATCTTTCTGTAACATTTGGGCCTAAGAATTGTTAAACTATGGATATTACACCGAGAATTAGCCCGAAACGCTTGAAACCTATCTCGAATTTCATTATGTGCATTAGAGAATCGGAGTAGAGGAAACAACTTATGACGACTTTTGACGACCGCGAAAAAGGCTTTGAAAGCAAATTTGCCCATGATGCCGAACTGGTATTTAAAGTGCGTGCACGCCGCAATCGCCTTTTTGGTGAATGGCTAGCGACAGAGTTGCTCGGTCTTTCGGGTGATGATGTTAAACATTATGCTGGTACTGTAGTTAAGGCGGATCTTGAAGAAGACGGCGATGATGACGTGCTTCGCAAGGTGCATGCCGACCTAGAGGCTAAAGATGTGGACTTTTCAGACCACCGCATTGAGAAAAAGCTTGAGGAATTTATGGCTGTTGCTAAGCAGCAGCTTATGGCTGAAGGCTAAAGCTAGCAGCATTACGTTTGTTATACGCAAATAAAAATGGGGCCTTTTGGGCCCCATTTTTTATGAATTCAATTCTATTGAAGACTAGATCAAAGCCTTGCGGCGTTTTCTTTCACGCCGAGCGAGGTAGGCCATACCAGTTAAGAGAAGTAGGCTTGAAGCTGGCTCTGGTACTGGAGCTGCGTTTACAGTCACAGAACCAAGGCTAAAGCTGTAGTTTGTTTCGCCAGTATTAGTAAGCCAGCTATCACCGCCAGGGTATCGTACTAGTCCGCCCGGAAGAGTTACAGAAACATCTTGTCCTTGCCACTGCTCAGAGCTGGTCATTTCAACCCAGAGGCCAATGACATAGTTACCTGCAGTTGCGAACGCCGTGCCTGCGCCAGTTGATGCAAGTAGCGTCAGGCCATTGAGTACGTCTGAACCCGTGAAGGATGCAATATCTACCCAATCAGCGGAATTTGGATTCCAGCCGTCGGCATATTGGTTTTGGGACGCTTTCCATGTAATAGAAAACTCAGTAAGGTCCATCCCGCTTTCACAGAGACCAAAAGTAGGGGTCCCGCTCTCTGCGTGGACAACGGAACCGCAGCCATTTAATTGAACACCTTCACCAAGTGAAACTGCGCTGAGTGCATCACCCGCATCCGCAAGCAAATCAATGTAGGGATATCCGGCATCTTGCGAAGATGCAGCTTGTGCAAGCGCAGCCGTCGTAAGGATACCGGCAAACACACGGCCTAAAAAATTACTCATCAAAAACTCCAACGTCTTGACGCCCTTAACCAAATTACCACTTCTAGCAGTATTATGAAGTGCGAATGGCTCTCAATATCACATAATGTCTTTTCTGTTTATAGCAGTACTGTTACTGTAAATATAGTAAAAATGACTGATGAACCTACTTTGATTAAGGGGTGCTGAGGGCTTTGCGCAACAGAAACATTCTGGTTTCCTGAAACAAAGGTGGATTTTTGTCCTTATAGGTTGATAAAATGCACCAATAATAGCCTGACTCAGTTTTTGGGATAGAAGTGTGCTAATTTTTAATGCCATGCTTAGATATGTTCAGCCGGTAGTAGTGAGAAGTAAGATATGAATAAACAGATTTTAGCTGGATGTAGTATATTGGCGTTAGTTGCTTGTGGCACCTCTGAAGATGAGGAAGAGCAGAAAATTGACTATGTTTCTTTTGATGATGCCGCGATTGAAAAAATTGTTGAAGATGGGGACTTTCAGCAAGCAATTGATATCCTCAAAGGGCAAGAAGAGCTGGGCATTGCTGACCAGAAGGATTTTTTGGTACAGGCACAAATTTATGGTAGCCGTTTAGACGGTATTGCCACGGAAGTGGCTATTGATAAAGCTAGAGAAAAAGGGGCAAGTGTGGCCGAAACGGCGCTTGCACTTTCAAAGGCCTTATTAGCGCAAGGTAAGTATGTGGGCGCTTTGTCAGCTTTGGATGAGTTAGAGGCAACGGCTGATACTGCTGCCGATGTTTTGTTGCTGCGTGCTGATATTGCAAATGCGCAAGAAGAGCCAGGGAAAGCCCGTGAATACTTTAATGAGTTTGTGGCAATTAAGCCTGACGATATGGCTGGATATCTTGGGTTGGCAGTTCTTGAACTGGAGCATGGGAATTTTGAGCAAGCTGAAGCGTTTGCAACGGAAGCAGCTTCACGAACAGAGCAAGACCCAATTATTGATTACGTACGGGGCTCAGTTGCGCGTTACCAGCGGCGGCTAGGGGAGGCAATTACGCTTTTAGAAAAAGCCACAGGCCAAAATACAGGCCATGTTCCTGCCCTTTTGGAGCTAGCTGGTGCCTATATTGAGAATAATGAATTAGAAAAAGCCCGAGAAAAATTGGATGCGGCGTTTGATATAACGCCCGGTAATCCTATGCTTGCTTATTATGATGGGCTTATCTACGCGATTGAGGGCAAGCAAGCTGAAGCTGAGGAAATGCTGCTGATGTCGGGTGATATGGTTAAAACATATCCGCCTGCAACTAGGACATATGCACATGTTGCATACAGACTAGGCAAATGTGAAAATGCTCAACCTTATTTTGAACGTTTTCTAGACCATATGCCAAACGATAAGATGACGGTACTTGCTTTGGCGGATTGTTATACTCGTTTGGGTAAGCCACGCCGTGCTCTTGCTGCGCTTAAACCAATTTTGGCAATTAATCCTGACGATATGGGGGCTAATTTGCAGGCCGCAGGTGCAGCAGGCCTGCTTCGGGATTTGAACGAAGCTAAACCAATTGTGGAAAAGACATTTGGGCTTGCAGTTAAAGACGAAACAGTTGATTCGGAAACAATAAAGATGCTTGGCCGTAGGCTGGCATACTTGCAGTTTGTAACAGGGGATAGTGAAGGCGCGCTCGAAAATTTGCGGGGGTTGTCACAAGATTATGGCGCGGATATTCAGTCGCTTACTTTGCTTTCAAATATTCATATGGAAAAGGGTGATTTGGGCGCGGCAGAGCAGGCGGCTAAACAGCTGGTTGAGCTAGCTCCAACATCTGTTGAAGCTCTTAATACTTTGGGTGCAATTCAGTTTCGACAGCGTAATCTAGAGCAGGCTATAGATTATTATGATCAAGCGATAGCTATTAGCCCGCGTTATCAGTCTGCGCTTAAAAACCGCGTTTTAGCGTTCATAGGTATTGGTCGGTTTGATGATGCTGAGACTGATCTATTAGTGTTGCTCGAAGAAGTGCCTGATGACGGAGATCTACGAGGCCTTATGGGGCGGGTCTATTTGGAGCAGCAAAAGCCAGAAGAGGCGATGAAGCAGTTAAAACAAGCTCATCAACAGTCTCCGAAATCTGCGATCATTGCGGCGGATTATGCGCTTGCTCTTGCAAGGTCAGGATATGTTGCATCAGCAATTTCACAGGCGGATAAAGCCAAGGGTTTGGTTAGAAATGGGAACGCAAAGGTTATTGCTTATCTAGAAGGTTTGATTGCTGACTGGGAGCAACAAGACTTGGAGCGGCGTAAACAGTCTGACGCAAATAAAGCACGCGTACAGGAAGAGATCAAAAAGAAACTGGATGCACAGGAAAAGGCGGCAAAAGAGGCTTCAGAGAAGGAAACTGACCCGGACGGTGGCACCGAATAAGGTGTTAAAAAACCGAGTATCTTTTTCTGATGCTCGGTTTTTAAAAGATGTATCTAACTTGAAACGGTGATGGTTTGCCGTTTTCTTCTTTGGCGTCTAGCAATATAGGCCAGTCCCGGAAGTAAGAGCAGTAGAGCCGTAGGCTCAGATACTGCAGCTGCTGTGACATTGAAAGCATTAGACCAGCGGAAATCACCTAGAGTGCCGTCACCAGTATAAGCCTGCCCGCCGCCTGGTAAATCAATATAAGATTCAGCTTCTGCGATAAGGTATAGGCCAATATAGTAAGTAGTTTGGGTCGCAAAAAACGTACCTGCACCGGTTGCAAACATTGGTGTAGTGCCGTTAACAGCATCGGTGCCAATATATGACTGCATATATTGCACACCCATATTTGGTTCATAATTATACCAATATAGGCGGAACTTATCCAAGCTGGGTAAATCGCAAATACTGTAAGACTGTGCAGAATTATTTACGTTGAAAAGCGTCGAGCTACAGGCATCAAATTGGATGTTATCACCCAGTGCTACGGGCGCATATGTACCAGCATCAGAATAGACATCCCAATCACCATAATATGTTGCAGCAGCAGGGGATGCAAATACACAGGCGCAAGCCATTGTACCGACTGCGGTTTTTTTTGCACCGTTAAGAATGTTCATAATCATCGACATATTTAATACCAAGTTTACGCTTAATTTTCGCTAATCTAGCTGAAAATAGAACCTTAGTAAAGCTTATGCGCTTAATAGATGCGCGGATACTTGATCAATGAGGTGCATTGATCAGTGAACTTTTCTTTGGGTGGAAGGTTAGATTTGGTATTTGCGTTTACGTTGCCGTCGCATGATAAAAACAAGCCCTGGTATTAGCAATAAGGCTCCGAGTGGTTCGGCAACTGGGGCGCTTGTTAGTGAAAAGCTTGTTTGCGCGAGATCAGCATTCCGCCATCCGTGACCATGATTTGGGTTGTTGGGGTCAAAACCGGAATCTGAGCCTGGCCGTCCGATGTACCCATTGGGTAAGGGAATGTTTGCATAATTGTTAGGCATGTCGAGGTAGAGGCTAATAATATAAGTGCCAACACCTGAAAAGAAGGTGCCAGTTCCGGTAGTAAACGTAGCGTTAAGGCCTGCTGCGGCATTTACGCCGCTGAATGTCCCAAGCGTAGTATAGCTATTGCCTAATTGAGCCGTCCACGTCAGAGAGAACTCCGTCAGGTCAGGCATGTCACATAAACCAAAAGAAAATAGATCCGGGCGGTTATGTTGAATACGTGACGCGTGATGCACGGTAGACCCACAAGCATCCACTTCAAGGTCGCCACCCATTGCAATAGGGGTATAGGCCCCAGCGTCTGCCATAACATCAATATAGTAATTATATGTGGCGTTAGCGCTTGAGGTGCTCGCTACAATAGCTGCTGCGCTGAGTAATATAATTTTGCCAATCATATTGCCAATTTCCCCAAGTAATTGCCATTTTTTAGCTGCGAAATACAGTTTATGCTAGAATTAATATCATTTATAGAGGTAAGTGGCAAGCGGGCTAACTATTCAGTCTCAGTAAAGTTGAAAGAAATTTGTTTTTCTTTTGTCAATACTAAGACTTATTATTAATTTGGTTGGTAGGTTGTTTGCTGATATAAAAAGTGCGATGCTAGCTCTTGAATAAGTTGGGCTTCTGCGGGATTGGTGGTGATTGTGACTTTAAGAAATGCGGCGCTGGCGTTGGTGCTAATGACTACTGCTTGCGGTAGCGAAGAAGACGTTGTTGAGGAAAAAATTGATTATGCGGCATTTGATAACGCGGCTGTTCAAGCTCTGTTTGATCAGGGAGAGTTTCAGCAGGTTTTTACAATTGTTCGAGCACAGGATGAGCTAAAGATCGCAGACAAAGAGGACTTTTTAATCCTCGCTGATGTTTTTTTGGTTTTATTGAATGGTGTTGCTGCGGAAGTTACTCTTGAAAAAGCAAAAGAACATGAAGCGGATGATCTTGAGCTAACATTAC
>CAXBKT010000101.1:0-13141 GCA_963976155.1 uncultured Kordiimonadaceae bacterium
AGCGCAAGGGTGACTACAAGGAAGGCTTTGGCGAAGGTAACTTCAAGGCCTTGTTTAAATCAATTGAGCGCGATCAAATCAATCGCGGTGTATTTGAAGCCGGTGATAAAGGCGCTGCGTAAGCGTGCCTTGTAATTGATCGCCAAACTCCGGGTGGAGAGCAGAACGATGGAACTTAAACGTATTCACCATGTTGCTTATCGTTGTAAAGACGCTAAGGAAACTGTGGAATTTTACCAAAAAAATCTTGATATGGATTTTCAGCTCGCGATAGCTGAGGATCATGTTCCGTCTACAGGTGCTTATGATCCTTATATGCACCTGTTCCTTGATGCTGGGAACGGTAATGTGTTGGCATTCTTTGAATTGCCTGAGCAGCCAGAGATGGGCCGTGATATGCAGACACCTGATTGGGTGCAACATATTGCTTTCGAAGTGGAAAATATGGACGAACTTCTTGCAGCAAAAGAACGGCTTGAAGCTAATGGTCTAGATGTTCTTGGCCCGACCGACCATACTATTTTCCAATCGATCTATTTCTTCGACCCAAATGGGCACCGTATAGAACTTGCAGCCAATACCGCCAAGCCTGGTATGTTGAAGGAACTTAAACGGGTTGCGCCGGCTATGCTCGAAGAATGGTCAAAAACAAAAAAAGCACCTAATCATGCAGATTGGGTGCATGGTCGGGGTGACTTTACACCCGATAGTTAAATAATTAGGCTGTAATAAAACAGCCCCATATCTATTTGCCAAATTACATCTGAAGGACCCCGAGAATGAAACTGGCATCCCTGAAACATGGCCGTGATGGCAAACTTGTTGTTGTTTCCCGTGACTTGACACGTATGGTTGAAGCAACGGATATTGCTCCTACACTTCAAGCAGCGATTGATGACTGGAATAATGTGTTACCGCGTTTGCGTGCCTTATACGAATCGTTGAATTCTGGTGCTGCAAAGGGTGAAAAGTTTATTGAGGCGGACTGTTCGTCTCCGTTGCCGCGCGCTTTTCAGTGGGCTGATGGTTCTGCCTATGTGAACCACGTAGAACTCGTTCGCAGAGCCCGTAACGCAGAAATGCCGGCAACGTTCTGGACTGATCCTCTAATGTACCAAGGTGGTTCTGACACATTTTTGGGCCCGCGCGAAGATATCACTTTTCCGACGACAGACGGTTGGGGTGTAGATTTTGAAGCTGAAATTGCTGTTATCACTGACGATGTGCCGCTTGGCGTGAGCCATGATGATGCTGGCGGACATATTAAGCTCTTGATGCTCGTTAATGACGTATCCCTTCGTGGTTTGATCCCTGGTGAGCTTGCTAAAGGATTTGGCTTTTTCCAATCGAAACCCTCAAGTGCTTTCAGTCCTGTATGTGTAACACCAGATGAGCTTGGTGATGTGTGGACTGAGAATAAAGTACATTTACCTCTGGTATCTCACCTGAATGGCGCCATTTTTGGCAAACCTGAGGCGGGTGTCGATATGACATTTGATTTTGCCAAACTTGTTTCTCATGCTGCCAAAACTCGTCCACTCGGCGCTGGCTGTGTGATCGGCTCCGGGACAGTTTCAAATAAGCTTGATGGTGGACCAGGTAAGGCTGTATCTGAAGGCGGTGTGGGTTATAGTTGCATTGCAGAGATTCGCATGATTGAAACCATTTTGGACGGTGCACCTAAAACTAACTTTATGAGTTTTGGTGACAAAATTCGTATTGAAATGTTTGATAAAGATGGTGCTTCTATTTTTGGTGCTATTGAGCAAACAGTCGTGCAGGGCTAACGTTGATGCGCAAACTGTATGGTTATTATAGGTCTTCTGCAGCTTACAGGGTACGTATTGCTCTTGCTTTGAAAGAACTTGAGTATGAGTCTGTTGCGGTAAACTTGTTGCCGGGCGTATCTGAGCAGTTGTCATCTGATTTTATGGCCCTGAATCCTCAGGGTAGGGTACCGTATTTCGTTGATGGGGATGTTGCTATATCTCAATCTCCGGCAATATTGGAATACTTGGATGAGGCGTATCCCGATAACCCGCTTTTGCCTGTGGATATAGATGAGCGGGCTCATGTACGCCAATTGGTGAATATTATAGCGTGTGATACGCACCCTTTACTGAATCTTGCTGTTACGCAGGCGCTAAAAATGAATTACGGCGTTGATCAAGATGGCATTAATGCTTGGTATCACCGTTGGATGCCTGAAGGTTTTAAAGCGTTTGAGGCGCTTCTTACACAGTCAAAATATACGGGGCGTTTTTGCTATGGTGATGAGCCGGGTATGGCGGATTTGTACTTGATCCCACAGCTTTATAATGCAAAACGGTTTAAAGTGCCGTTAGAGGGTTATCCTATCATGCAGCGTATCGACGAAGCTTGTGGTGTATTGAAAGCTTTTAAGGTCGCTGAACCTGAAAACCAGCCGGATGCGCCGCAATCCTGATGGAAATAGTTTTCCTCATCATTTGTGGTCGACATGTCAAGTTTGTTACCTGAGGGCATTTAGGACGCAAACTTGACCGCAAGTGGTGTTTACTGGGCTGTCTTTTGAGGCAGCCCATTTTTTATGCCGTTTGAAACGAAGTTTAACGGGATGAAGCAGGAATGGTTTTCAAGACGGAAAGATAAAGAAGGGCCCCAACAATGCTTGTTAAGGCCCTTTTGTAGAGTTTACTTCTTTACGCGGCAGTGTTGAGTGCGTTTTTCTCATTGGCTCTGCAAATAATTTCTTCAGCCATCTCATTGGCAATCACTCCGGTCGGACGACCCTCATCATCGCTGGCTTTGAAAATCCTTTTGAGCGTGTCGCCAATGCGTAGAACTTTAGCTTCGCGAGCAGCATCGGTGATCTTTTCCTTATGTACTTCTGACTCAACAGAAATAATACCACCGGCATTGATTACATAGTCAGGGACATAGAGGATGCCGCGCATGCGCAGATCTTCGTCATCAATACCTTCACGCTCTAGCTGGTTGTTAGCTGCACCAGCTACAATAGAGGCTTTGAGGTCACGAATTGTTTTTGGGTTAAGGCCACCACCAAGCGCACAAGGCGCAAATACATCACAGTCTGTTGCATGAATAATAGCTGGCGAAACAACTGTTACGTCACCCTTCGCAGTGATTGCATCAAGATTAGCTTGAACGATATCAGTGACAGTTATTTTGGCCCCTGCTGCCAGAAGGTGGTCGACAAGGTACTGGCCAACATGACCCACACCTTGGATCGCAACATGCACACCGTTTAAGTCATCTTTACCAAGTTTATGCATTACTGCTGCCTTGATGCCGGTATAAACGCCGAGCGCCGTATGCGGGGATGGGTCCCCAGTACCAAAGTCGCCACCTTCGAGACCTGAGACATAATCTGTTGTTTGGCTTGCTGCTGCCAGCATAGCAGGGCTGGTGCCAACATCTTCTGCTGCATAGTAGGTGCCGCCGAGGCGCTGAATAAAGCGTCCAAATGCTTGCATGAGCTCTGGAGTGCCGAGTTCGCGGGGGTTACCAATAATAACTGATTTACCACCACCAAGGCGGAGGCCTGCCATGGCGTTTTTAAAAGACATGCCGCGGGAAAGGCGCAGTACATCGTAAAGGAGCCGAGCCCCGGTGCGCAGCCGCATAGTCCCAAAAGCGGGTACCGCCCGTTGCAGGGCCAAGTGCAGTAGAGTGTACAGCAATGATTGCTTTAAGGCCTGTTGCTTCATCCGCACAGAAAACAACTTGCTCATGGTTTTTGAAGCTTCTTGAATCAAATACGGGCATCGATGGTTCCTTCTCTTATATCCCGTTTATACAGTCAGTTATTTGGCAATTATTCGGCCGCAGCAGCCGTTACCTTATGGTTTTCCCAGCGGTCCATAAGTTCGATTTTTGTTTTTGCGGAGAGTTCTACATTTCCTTCTTTCACCGGTCCAAAACCACGAATCATGTCTGGTAAATCAGCAATTTCGCAGGCGAGGGCAAGTTTTTCATGGGAAAGGCCCTGAAGAACCTTCTCTAGGGTTTGTTCATAGTCAGTAATTAGGCCCCGTTCCATTTTGCGTTCTGCGGAGTAACCGAAGATATCAAGCGCAGTACCGCGAAGGCCTTTGAGAGACGCAAGTGCTTTGAAGACAGGGAAAATCCATGTACCAAACTCACGCTTCTTTGGACGGCCAGTTGCAACATCTTTGCCTGGCAATATTGGCGGTGCAAGATGCACGGAAAGCTTCATTTTTCCATCAAATTGCGCTTCGAGTTTTTGCCGAAAAGTATCAGAGCTATAGAGACGTGCAACTTCATATTCATCTTTGTACGCGAGGAGCTTGGCATAGCCGCGTGCAACAGTTTTTGTTAAATCATCACTGCCACCAGCCGCTTTTTCTGCTGCGGCAACTTTGTTTACTAGCGCCTGATATTTGCTTGCTAGAGCTTCATTTTGATAAGCGGTCAGGTGTGCTGTGCGATTCTCAACAATTTCAGCAACAGTTGTTGGAATTGTTGGTTTATCGACAATACTGCCTTTTAGGATATTGAGTACAGCATCCATATCGTGCGCTGCCATCCGCCCCCAGTAGAAGGTACGGAGGTTAGTTTTTACTGCAACACCGTTAAGCTCAATTGCTTCTTCTAATGACTTAAGTGACAGTGGAATAAGGCCTTTTTGCCATGCGTAGCCAAGAACAAATACGTTTGTCGCAATCGCGTCACCCATCAGGGTTGAGGCTAGTTCTTGCGCCGGTACCCGGTGACGAGCTGTTGCAAGCGTCATGTCATCAAGCTGTTTTTGGACAGCGGCTTGTTTAAAATCAATGTCCTTGTTGCGCACAAAATCAGCGATTGGCGTCAGGTTGGAGTTGATCACAGCAGCAGTTCTATTGGCCTTGAGGAGGTCGCTAGCATCTTTACTCGCTGCGACAATGCTATCACAGGCGAGTAGAACGTCTGCGCGACCTGTAACAATGCGTGGTGACCTAAGCGTATCTGAGTCTTTGGCGAGCCTCACGTGTGACATTACTGAGCCACCTTTTTGCGCAAGGCCCATCATGTCCATTACACTGCTGGCTTTACCGTCAAGATGTGCAGCCATGCCAAGCACGCCGCCAATTGTCAGTACTCCAGTACCGCCGATGCCGGTTACCAGAATGTTGCAATCTCCATAGTCATTAAAGTCAGGCACAGAAGGTTCTGGCAGGTTAGGAAGGTCAAATGCTGTGAGGTCACCAGAGCCAGCTTTTGATTTACGTGGCTCGGCACCACGTACACTTACAAACGACGGACAGAAACCCTGAACACAGGTGGTGTCTTTGTTGCATGAAGATTGGTTGATCCGGCGTTTGCGGCCCATCTCTGTTTCAAGGGGTTCCACTGAAATACAGTTCGATTGTACACTACAATCACCGCAGCCTTCGCAGATTACATCATTGATGAATAAGCGGTGATCCGGGTCTTCCATAAGGCCGCGTTTGCGGCGACGGCGTTTTTCAGCGGCACAGGTCTGATCGTAAATGATAGCTGTACAGCCTTCAGTTTCACGCATTTCTTCCTGAAGCGTCATCATCATCTTGCGTTCATGAACTTCAACACCGTCAGGAAGCTTAATGGTTTTGTATATGTCAGGAGTTTCAGATGCGATAGCAACACGGCCAACGCCTTCAGCCTTAAGCTGCGCGCATATTTGTGGGACGGTTAGACCACCTTCAACATCTTGTCCACCGGTCATGGCAACAGCGTCGTTGTATAGAATTTTATAGGTAACATTCACTCCGGCTATTACCGATTGACGGATAGCGAGAATACCAGAGTGCATGTAGGTACCATCACCAAGGTTCACAAACATATGTTTTTCATTGGTGAAAGGTGCTTGGCCAATCCAAGGGACACCTTCGCCGCCCATATGGGTGAAGGTTTCGGTGTTCCGGTCCATGTTGATGGACATAATATGACAACCAATGCCAGCTGTTGCGCGGCTACCTTCAGGCACTTTAGTCGAGCTATTGTGTGGGCAGCCTGAGCAGAAATAGGGCGTGCGGTTAATTTCTGGTGTATACCCTTGTGTTGCGGTTCGGCGCTTGGAGAAATAGTCCAGTTTCTTCTGAATATCTGCATTTTTATAGAGTTTAGACATGCGTGCGGCAATTGCATGGGCAATGACGCCAACGTCTAGCTCATTCTCAGGCGGAAGAAGCCACTGGTTATCTTCATCGTGCTTGCCTACTACAGTTGGGCGTACGTTTTCTTTCCAGTTATAAAGCTGCCAGCGAAGCTGATGCTCAATCATTTCGCGCTTTTCTTCTACGACAAGAACTTCATCAAGCCCTTCGCAGAAGTCACGAATTCCCTCTGGCTCAAGAGGCCAAGGCATACCAACTTTATAAAGCCGTAGACCAATTTCTTTTGCGACTTCCTCGGTAATGCCAAGCTCATAAAGGGCCTGACGTACGTCCTGATAGGATTTACCGGCAGTAACGATACCAAATTTAGGGGTTGGGCTATCCCAAATGAGGCGGTCGATTTTGTTTGCCCGCGCAAATGCTTGTGCAGCAAAACCTTTATAGCGCTGAAGACGGTGGTCTTGCTCGCGCCATGCATCGGGCCAACGGATGTTGAGGCCACCAGCAGGCATTTCAAAGTCTGTCGGTAACTTGATGTCGATGTTTTCGCGAGAAAGGTCCACAGTACTGGTGGTTTCAACTGTCTCGCTAATCGCCTTAAAACCAACCCAAGTGCCGGAATAACGGCTCATGGCAATGCCAAGTAGGCCGTACTCTACAAATTCATGTACGGATGCAGGATACAGCTCAGGCATGAAGGCTGCCATAAAGGCATGGTCAGATTGGTGAGGGATAGTGGATGACTTGGCACCGTGATCGTCGCCTGTTAGGCAGAGCACACCGCCGTGCTTGGCGGAACCAGCGGCGTTACCATGTTTCATCACGTCCATTGAGCGATCAAGCCCTGGGCCTTTACCATACCAGATACCAAAGACGCCGTCGTATTTTGCATCCTTTTTGTTGATATCGAGCATCTGGGTGCCCCAGACAGCTGTCGCTGCGAGATCTTCGTTTAGACCTTGCTCAAACTTTACATGGTTTTCCTCAAGGCGTTTGCGTTGGCGCAACACTTCCATGTCATAAACACCAAGTGGTGACCCGCGGTAACCTGAGATGAACCCTGCGGTATTGAGGCCAGCCTTTTCATCGCGCCAGCGCTGCACCATTGGTAGGCGAACCAGCGCGTGGATACCGTTCATGAAAGCCCGTCCCTCTTTGAGGGTATATCTGTCTTGTAGCGATATTTTATGTGACATGTTTTAACTCATTTTACCTGCATCTCATTGGCTTGAGACGCGCCCACCTTGTTCCTGATCAGGATTATACGCTTAATTTCAAGAAATGAGCTTACGTAAATTTCGAATTTAAGACATAATATTACTCAAAATAAATTGCATTAAGTAATTAATGAAAACTTTTGTAGTGCGGGTAACAGAAGAAAATGCATAAAAGGTCAGTATTTGTGACATATATTTTAAGTATTTGTTTTAAAAAGACTTTATTTGGATTTATTGATTCGAACTGTATGCGGTATACAAAAAAACGCCCCGAAAAGGAGCGTTTCTGAATTTCTCTGGTGATTGGTTTAGTTAGTTTCGTTGAACAATTCCCGACCAATCAACATACGGCGGATTTCATTGGTGCCGGCACCAATTTCATAAAGCTTTGCATCGCGCCATAGCCTACCAACTGGGTATTCATTTATATAGCCATTACCGCCGAGTGTTTGAATTGCTTCGCCTGCCATCTTTGTAGCATTTTCAGAGGCATAGAGAATACAGGCCGCCGCATCTTTACGGGTTGTTTCCTTGCGGTCGCATGCTTGTGCAACAGAGTAAACATAAGCGCGTGCTGAACCCCACGCTGTATACATGTCAGCAATTTTGCCCTGCATCAGCTGGAATGTGCCGATAGCTTTGCCGAACTGCTCGCGCTCATGCACATAAGGGATAACAGTGTCTAGACACGCGCGCATGATGCCAAGTGATCCGCCGGAAAGTACAACGCGCTCGTAATCGAGACCAGACATTAGGATTTTAGCGCCATCACCTTCTGCACCGACAAGGTTTTCAAAGGGTACGAGGCAGTCTTGGAAGACAAGTTCACATGTATTGGAGCCGCGCATGCCAAGCTTATCAAGCTTTTGTGCTGTGCTGAAACCTTTCATCCCTTTCTCAATAAGGAAAGCTGAAAGGCCTTTGGAACCCCCATCTGCGTCGGTTCTTGCATATACCATCAATACATCTGCATCAGGTCCGTTTGTGATCCACATTTTATTACCATTAAGAAGATACCCGTCGTTACGTTTTTCGGCCTTAAGGCGCATGGAAACAACATCAGAGCCTGCACCGGGCTCAGACATAGCAAGTGCACCAACATAATCACCTGAGATAAGCTTTGGCAGGTACTTGGCGCGTTGCTCGTCATTGGCATTACGCGCAATTTGGTTAACGCATAGATTTGAATGAGCACCGTAACTTAAGCCAACAGATGCTGACGCGCGGCTAATTTCCTCAACAGCAATCACGTGGGCGAGATAGCCCATGTCAGCACCGCCGTATTGCTCAGAAACGGTTAGGCCGTGCAAGCCAAGGTCCCCCATCTTTTTCCAAAGGTCAGCTGGGAAGACATTTGTCTCGTCAATGTCGCCTGCACGGTGTGCAATTTCATCGTGGGCAAAGCGCGCAACAGTCTCGCGCAGCATTTCGATCTCTTCGCCGTGATCGAACTTTAGGTGCGGAAATTCAAACATGGTTTTGTCCTTTTAGGTGCTTTTATTATTTATTATTCTGGATCAGTTACGGAGAGCAGTACGGCGTTGTCAGACACTTGGTCACCGGCTTTGAGACTAAGTCCTGAAACAATGCCGTCCTTCGGTGCAGAGATGGTTTGTTCCATTTTCATTGCTTCCATGACGAGCAAAGGCTGACCTTTGGTAACAGCCTCTCCATCAACTACTTTTACTTCGAGTATTTTACCAGGCATTGGCGCAACGATAGTGCCTGGGCCGTCCGCGTCATCATCAGCGTTGCCATCACGGGCATGACGCGGAATGAAGAGTGTGGCTTCGTCAGATACAAGAGATACTATTTGTTCAGTTATTTCAGCGAATAGTGTGTGCTTGAGGCCATCCACTGTATAGCTGAGAATACCGTCTTCAAGGATGATGCTACGAGCAGTATAGTTTTCTTGATTTACTGTGGCTGTAGCGCAATCTACATCGCCAGAAAGATGTACCGTGACCAAGCCATCCTCGCTATCAAACAGCAGTGTTTCAGCTGCTTGGAGGTTTACCCGGAAATTATCGGCTAAATCCCAAGGATCACTTGATACTATACGGTTATGGCGTGCGGCCAGAACTGAAAGGGCTGCTATAGAGTAATCTTTTTCTTTTATTTTATAAGGAGATAAAAGTGTTTCTTCATGCTCTGAAATAAATCCAGTATGTACCTTGCCTGCGATAAAATCTGGGTGAGTTAGAGTGCTGCGTAAAAAGTCTCGGTTGGTCACAAGGCCGGAGACAGGTGCTTTGCCGAGCAAGTCCACTAACTCATCAATCGCTTCTTCGCGTGTCTCGCCGAATGCAATCAGTTTACCGATCATAGGATCGTAATGAATGCTGACTGTATCACCGGCAGCAACACCCGCATCAATGCGCTGGGTGTGCGGCAGTTCTATGTCAGGGTTGAACATACCGATTTGGCCAACAGCTGGTAGAAAGTCATTATAGGGGTCTTCAGCGTATAAGCGTACCTCAACGGAGTGACCGTATACGTTGTCGTTGATTTCTTCTTGGCTGAGAGGCAGCGCATAGCCTTCCGCAATGCGGATTTGCCATTCAACAAGATCTTCACCAGTAATATATTCCGTTACCGGGTGTTCAACTTGCAGGCGGGTGTTCATTTCCATGAAGTAAAAAGGCGCATTGTCGAGGCCGTTTGCTACATCGACAATAAACTCAACGGTACCTGCACCAACATAATTGATGGCTTCAGCAGCTTTCACCGCAGCATCACCCATTGCAGCACGCATTTCGTCGGAAAGACCCGGAGCAGGAGCTTCTTCGACTACTTTTTGATGGCGACGCTGCAAGGAGCAATCTCGCTCAAATAAATGCACTGCTTGGCCTGTTTGGTCGCCAAATACTTGGAGCTCGATATGGCGCGGTACTTCAATGAGTTTTTCAATGAGTAGTTTACCGTTGCCAAAAGAGTTCTCTCCTTCGCGGCGTGCAGCTTCAATTGCTGCTTTGATGTCATCGCCAGCATGTACTTTGCGCATACCTTTACCGCCGCCGCCTGCAACGGCCTTAATAAGAACTGGGAAGCCAATGCGTTTTACTTCGGTTGTCAGTGTTTCAATTGTCTGATCGTCACCGTGGTAGCCGGGAACGACGGGTACGCCAGCTTCTTCCATCAAATGCTTAGCGGCACCTTTAAGGGCCATGGCGCGCATGCTATCGGCAGTAGGGCCTACAAAAATAATATTATTTGCAGCACAGGCTTCGGAAAACTCTGGGTTTTCTGATAAAAAACCATACCCGGGGTGAATAGCATCAGCGCCAGTTAGTTTGGCTGCGCTCAGAATTTTGTCTGCAACTAAATAGCTTTCCGAGGCAGTTGCTGGCCCTACACAAATAGCTTCGTCTGCCATTGCTACGTGCATGGCATGTGCATCGGCCTCAGAGTAGACAGCAACTGTTTTGATGCCCAATCCATGGCATGTGCGTATAACCCGGCAGGCGATTTCGCCGCGGTTAGCAATCAGTAGTTTCCTGATTTTGCGGCTCATTTGTCTGCACTCCAATTTGGTTTGCGTTTTTCTAAGAAGGCCGTGAGGCCTTCCTGACCTTCAGGACTTCCGCGTCGATCAGCAATGCGTTGTGCGGTGTTGGTGCGTAGCTCTTCAGTGATTTCCCGGTTAACTACAGAGGCGATCAGGTCTTTTGCGTCGGTTTGTGCGCTAGGTGCACCAGCAAGAATATTCTTAATTAAGCTATTAGCGAGGGTGAAAGCCTCTTGTAGGGAAGGGGCAACTTCATGCACAAGGCCAATACGCCGCGCTTCTTCCGCAGTGAAGCGTTCTGCCGTTAGGAAATAGCGCCGTGCTGCGCGTTCACCGATTGCTGCAATTACGTACGGTGAAATGGTTGCGGGTGTTAAACCCAGCCTTACTTCAGAGAGGGAAAACTTGCAGCCATAAACGCCAATTGCAATATCGCAGCAAGAAACCAGCCCGACACCACCACCAAATGTCGCACCATTAACGATGGCAATAGTTGGTTTGGGGCAGCTGTTTACGACGGCTAGCATGTCTGAAAGATTTTGCGCGTCTCGCAGGTTCTGCTCGTTGCTATAGGAAGCGGCTTCTTTCATCCAGTTTAGGTCAGCACCTGCTGAAAAGCTTTTGCCAGCGCCGGTTAGAACGATTGCGCGTACTTCGTCATTTTTGCCAAGTTTGGTGAAGGTGTTGTTGAGTTCCCAAATAAGGTCATCATTGAACGCATTATGTAGATCAGGGCGGTTAAGCGTAACCGTTGCAACACCGTTATCTTCAATGGAAGTCAGAAGTGGGTTTGACATCATAATACTCCTTACATCCGGAAGATGCCGAATTTCGTCGGTTCAATGGGGGCGTTCATGGTTGCGGAAAGGGCGAGGCCCAACACGCGGCGGGTATCTGCAGGGTCAATCACGCCGTCATCCCAGAGGCGGGCGCTAGCGTAGTATGGGTGGCCTTGCTCCTCGTACATGTCGCGGATTGGGGCTTTGAACTCTTCTTCTTCGTCCGCGCTCCATTCTTGGCCTCGAGCTTCCATGCCGTCCCGCTTAACGGTTGCCATTACGCCAGCAGCTTGTTCGCCGCCCATGACTGAAATACGGGCATTAGGCCACATCCAAAGGAAGCGTGGCTGGTAAGCGCGGCCACACATGCCGTAGTTGCCAGCGCCGAAGCTACCGCCAATTAGAATGGTGAATTTTGGAACATTAGCACAGGCAACTGCTGTAACCATCTTGGCGCCGTCGCGTGCTATGCCACCGTTTTCGTACTTCTTACCAACCATAAAGCCGGTAATATTTTGGAGGAAAACCAGCGGGATACCACGCTGTGCGCAGAGCTCTACGAAATGAGCACCTTTAAGAGCACTTTCGGAGAAAAGAACGCCGTTGTTGGCAACAATACCAACAGGGAAGCCGTGAATGTGTGCAAAACCACATACTAGTGTTTCGCCGTATAGTTTTTTAAACTCGTCAAATTCGCTGCTATCGACAATACGGGCGATAATATCACGCACATCATAGGGCTGGCGGGTATCCTTAGGGATGACACCGTAAATTTCTTTGGTGTTGTACTTGGGTTCGGTGGCTTCTTTTCGCTTAACAGGGCATTTTTTTTCCCGGTTAAGGTTTGCTACTGCACGGCGTGCTAAAGCAAGGGCGTGGTAATCGTCTTTGGCGAGATGGTCAACAACGCCGGACACGCGGGCGTGGACATCGCCGCCGCCAAGGTCTTCAGCATTTACAACTTCGCCGGTTGCCGCCTTAACAAGAGGGGGGCCACCAAGGAAAATGGTACCCTGATTTTGTACAATGATGCTTTCATCTGCCATGGCAGGCACATAAGCACCACCAGCGGTGCAGCTGCCCATCACTACAGCAATTTGTGGGATACCTTCGGCGGACATAGTTGCTTGGTTGTAGAAAATGCGGCCGAAATGGTCCCTGTCAGGGAAAACTTCATCTTGGTTTGGTAGGTTTGCACCGCCGCTATCGACCAGATAAACGCAGGGAAGTTTGTTTTCACGGGCAATTTCTTGTGCTCTGAGGTGTTTCTTGACCGTGACAGGATAGTAAGTGCCCCCTTTAACCGTTGCGTCATTGCAGACGACCATGCATTCGGTGCCCTCAATGCGCCCAATACCAGCAATAACGCCGCCAGCAGGGATGTCAGCGTCATACATGCCGTAAGCGGCGAGTTGAGAAATTTCAAGGAAAGGAGAGCCTGGGTCGAGAAGGTTAGCAACCCGGTCCCGAGGCAATAGTTTGCCGCGTGATAGATGCTTTTCACGGGCGCGCTCGTGGCCGCCTAGTGAAATTATCGCG
>CAXBKT010000102.1:0-13127 GCA_963976155.1 uncultured Kordiimonadaceae bacterium
ACGGCGAAGTAATCATTCGCCCCATTGCGGGAACTCGCAAACGCGGTGCAAACCCTCAAGAAGACAAGTACCTCGCTGATGACCTGCTCGCTGACCAGAAGGAATTGTCAGAGCACCTAATGCTCTTGGACCTTGGCCGCAATGATGTAGGCCGTGTAGCAACCCCAGGCACTGTCAAGGTAACAGCCCGTAACACAATCGAACTTTATTCTCATGTGATGCATATTGTCTCAAATGTCGTAGGCAAAATTGACAATAAATTTGATGCTATTGACGCGCTGGCAGCAGGCTTTCCGGCTGGCACTGTCTCAGGAGCACCAAAAGTACGCGCAATGGAAATAATTGACGAACTAGAAACAGATGCTCGCGGGCCGTATGCAGGCAGTGTTGGATATTTTAGCGCCAACGGTAGTATGGATACCGCTATTGTTCTTAGGACTGCCATCGTTAAAGATGGTAAAATGCATGTACAAGCAGGTGCTGGCGTTGTCGCCGACAGCGACCCTGAATCAGAATATCAAGAATGTAAAAACAAAGCCCGTGCTCTTGTGGTTGCTGCAAAAGAAGCCTTGCGATTTGCGAGATCAAATCGTGGCTAACTTAATGCCAGTAACAAGCAAGCCGGAGAGGAGTTTATAGTGTTCAATCTCAACAAAAAGATCTCAGCATCTTTCAGGGCACTAATATTTCTATTAACATTCTTAACCCCAGCCTCTGCTGCACAGGCAGACGAAACCTGTTTAAAGTTTGGCGGACCCTTTATCAGTATCAAAGGCTTAACAGTAGCTCTACATCATTTCAAAACAGCACTGAACGACGCAAACATCTGTGCTACTTTTATAAAATTCCCTATGGGGCGATATTCAGCTGCCTTGATTGATGGCCGTATCGACGGCATCGTCTTTAGGGTTCCTGCCTTTAAGAAAGTTTTGGGCGACGCGGGTTATATGGTTCCAGAACCAGTCATATCAGGAACAGCCTTTCTCGTTAGTCTTGACCCCAAGATAACATCCTTAGCCCACTTGAAAGACCAACCTTTAGGTATTCGCCAAGGCACAGTCTGGACAAAAGAGATCGTAGCCAACCGCCCTAATGTTATTAAAAGCGGCTCCTATGATAACTTGGTTGAATTATTGGTTAAAAAACGCGTTACTGCGCTACTAATCAACAGTGCAACAGCTGAAAAGTTCGAAGAAGAACTTAAAGGAGCTTCACTCACTGCCATCGGCGATCTATCCGTATATGTCTGGCTTAGCACTAACCTAAAACACCGCGCTGATGAAATTGACAAAGCAATCAGAGCTTACAAAGCAAAAGGCCGGACATTTTTAGACCCACTCTCGAGTGAAAAATAATACATTCCCAATATAAGCAAAAGGCTAGTTCTGTTTTTTTGTAGAACAATAAACCCACAGTCCACAAAGCTGTGTAACCTATTCCAAATTCTGCTGCATTGTATGGCTGGCAAACCCTGCACCAGCCTCAGTATAAATATTGAAAACAGTTGTTGCACCGGCCTCTTTTAGCAACAGCACTTGGTCGGAAAATTTCGCCGTGGCGGCAATTTTACCGCTGTATCCGACGGCCTTCAGTTCATCTATAACAGCGAGGTTTGTAGAAAGATTTGGCAGCGCCAGCATCACTTGCTCCAGCGTGTGTGCTTCCTGTACTCTATCCCAAAAATCAGCGTCACTTGGATCACCATGCAAAACCCGCCGACCCAAAGCACGCTGGTTCGAAGCTGTTTCAGGGTCAATCTCCACACCTAAAACAGTCTCTCCATATATCTCTCTCATTTTGTCATATGCACCAGTGCCCACACCCCCCATACCAATCACGACTACCTTCATACCGCTGATATCTAGGCGTTGGTCATCCACATGCAATTCTGAGCGCTGGAGTTTTTTCCAAAGTTTTCGATGCTTTGTATAAAGTCCCCTAACGATATCACTTAGGCCTGCCGCATAGGCAAAAGAAAGAGAAAGTGCAATTGCAATAACAACTAGCCACTGACTATCAAGCCACCCTCTGCTAACACCAATCGCAGCCACTATTAATCCAAACTCACTGTAATTCGATAAATTCACAGAAGCCAAAAGTGATGTTCGAGCACGCAAGAAAAAGCCAGTGAGCAGCGCTAAAAACAGCGCCCCCTTAAAGAAAACCAACAAGCTAAGGCCAACACCGACAAGAACTGTTTCTATTGTCGGCTGGCCTGCAAAACCAATCGACAAGAAAAAGCCAAGTAAAAACAAATCCTTGAAACTGAGCATGGTTTTAGCAAGTTCATCTGATTTTGCATGACTAGCAATTAAAACTCCCAGAACCAGTGCCCCCAAGTCTCCTTTAAGACCAACCAGTTCAAAGAGCTCAGCCCCACCAAGCGCCAACAGCAATCCATACAGAACCAGCAGCTCTCCGTGCCCTACTCGTATCAATAAATTATGGAACACGGGGCGCAGAGGAATAAGCAGAAAAACTATGGGTGCCCAAACAGTTGGCCATTTACCTGTAGATGCAGAAAGGAACAGCACAGCCACAATATCCTGCATAATCAGGATACCAATTGCTATACGTCCATGAAGCGATGCCATCTCACCTTTTTCTTCAAGGGTTTTAACGACAAATACAGTACTGGAAAAACTAAACGCGAAAGCGATCAGTATGGCCTGAGTAATCTCTAGTTCAGCAAATAGAGACACCCCCAACAAAGCCAATCCATAAAAGATGAGCCCAAATACAGCCACAACTATCGCCGAATGAGCTCCTGTAACAGCCCACACTTGTGGCCGAACTAAGGTCCGCAAGTTAAGCTTAAGCCCAACAGTAAATAATAATAAGGTTATTCCCAGGTCAGATAACTTATCAAGTGTCGCCCCGCTGGAAAACCCAATCCCGCTGAGTATAAAGCCTGTCACTAGAAAACCAATTAGTGGAGGCAAACCAACAGACCTGGACAAAAGCCCCAAAACAAAGGCAATGAAAATCCAAACAACGTCACCAAGCGCTATTGCTATCCACTCAAAATCCATAATTTATACAACTATTCCGTTGGCTTAAGGTTCCACCACTAAAGTCTATATTATACGTCCAATGCTCACGTAATGAACTCCATAAATTAAGTTAATTTTGCGCAGTTCCAAGCTTTGCTTGTTCGCGACTGGAAACGATTTGACTGAGAGGTGCTAATACTAATTTTTTCTGCTCCAAACCTGCCATCCAAAATTCAAGCGCCTTTAGGGTTTCATCGTAAGGGTGGCCGATAGCAACTGCATACCCACGACGGCGGGCGATAGCTTCAGTTTCCGCGAGTTGGACCATTATAGCTTTAATATTACGTTCATTATCCAAGAACACATCCCGAGATATCGTCGGGACACCGGTCGCCTTAGCTGCTCTGCCTGCCACACTATTTGGAGAAGTCAGGCTATCGAGAAACAGGTAACCACCACGACGTAGATGCACCATGACACGCACCATCAGGCCCGGCTTCTCGGTTAGCAAACTACCCATGTGATTATTGACACCAACAAAACCGTCAAATCTATTAAGGTTCCATACAATGCGGCGTTCAAACTCAGGCACTTCAAGGTGTGATAGTAAAGCATTTGGCCCTGGGTCCGCTGTATCAAGCTTTGGCTCCATCGGCAAATGAACCATCAATTCATGACCTGCGAGCTTTAGGGCCCGCGCTTGTTCTGGCAACAACTCCGCATAAGGTAAAAACGATAATGTAAGCGGACCTGCCATTTCCGTGATCGCCATGCTAGTGTCATAGGATAAACCAACGTCATCTATAACAATAGCGATTTTCGGATGATTGACCCCCACACCCCATGCAGCTGCATTTTGTCGCCAAACAGGCTTACTAGTAGGCAAGGGTAAAACACGCTCGATATCCTTAATTGGTAGAGAGACCTGACCCTCAACACTTGCGAGCACAGCTTCAATTTCCTCGTCTGCGGCGCGCAGTAGGTCATCACCATCATCAGGCCGAATATCAGCTTGCAGTAAAAGCACCATCGCGAGCAAAACAAGCACAACAATAGCACCATATAGATAGATACCTGCCCGCTTATAGTTTACCGCTCTTAGTCGCTTCAGTGTATTTGAGACTGCCGGATTACGCTTATCAGCCATATTTTTCTACTAAACTCGCTTAATACACACTTTTTTGTTGGTTTTGCAGTCAGTCCGGCATTGACAATCTGGCGGAAAAAAGCATTGTCCAAACTTACCCATGAATCAGTAGGCGTATGCAATGTATATCCTCATCGATAATTACGACAGTTTTACTTACAATTTGTACCATTATCTCGTTGAATTGGGCGCAAATGTGGAAGTCTGGCGTAATGACCAAATTACGGTAGAGGAAATCCTAGACAAAGCCCCTATAGGCGTTGTCTTGAGCCCCGGGCCATGCACGCCTGACGATGCAGGCATTTGCATGGATGTGATTACGGCTGTGAAAGGTAAAATCCCATTACTGGGGGTTTGCTTGGGGCATCAATCTTTAGGCCAAATTTTTGGCGGCAACATTATTCGTGCGCCCTATGTGATGCACGGAAAAACTAGTGCCATGAGCCATGATGGAAGCGGCATCTTTAAAGATATTCCGAGCCCATATATTGCAACACGTTACCATTCCTTGATTGTCGAACGTAGTACCCTGCCCGACTGTTTTACTATAACTGCAGAATCAGATGATGGTTTAATCATGGGTATAAAACATAAAAACTATGAATTACACGGTGTGCAATTCCATCCCGAAAGCATAGCATCCGAACACGGTCATACACTCCTCAAAAACTTTATGGAGATATGTGCCCAGGAAGCGCTGGTAAATGCCTGATTTTATCGCCCTACTCGCGAAGCTATCTGATGGTTATCATCTTACAGCGAAGGAAGCGCAATCAGCCTTTAATGTGCTGATGCGCGGTGAAGCAGACATTGCCCAAATGGCTGGTTTTCTGACCGCACTTCGGGTGCGCGGCGAAACTGTGCCTGAAATTGTTGGTGGTGCAAAAGCGATGCGGGCCCGCGCCGACATGATCAAAGCACCTCACAGCGCCATAGATATTGTGGGAACAGGCGGATCTGGTCTTGATACTTACAATATATCAACCGCAGCCTCATTCATTGCTGCGTCAGCGGGAATTCCGGTCGCAAAGCATGGTAACCGTGCTGCATCATCAAAATCAGGCTCTGCTGATGTTCTAGAGGAACTTGGTGCAAATTTGGACATTAGTTTTGACTATGTACAAAAAGCGTTAGATGAAACAGGCTTTACTTTCCTTTTTGCCCGCGCACACCATAAAGCAATGCGTCATGTCGCGCCTGTGCGTAGTTCCCTGCGTTTCAAAACAATTTTCAACTTGCTTGGCCCTATGTCCAGCCCTGCACAGGCAAAAAACCAGCTACTAGGTGTTTTTGACAGAAAATGGCTGCGGCCCATTGCAGAAGTGCTGCGCGAACTTGGCAGCAACCATGTAATGGTGGTTCACGGCAGTGATGGTATGGACGAAATTACCCTTAGCGGTGCTACCTATGTAGCAGAACTAAAGAGAGGCCAAATTTCAGAATATGAAATCATGCCCGAGGATGTTGGATTGCCGCTAACGCCACTTTCGTATTTGCTCGGTGGTGACACCGCCCACAACGCAGCCGCAATAAAAGGCCTCTTTGAAGGCACACCTTCTGCTTTCCGTAACATCGTACTTTACAATGCCGGCGCTGCTCTCAAAATTGGTGGCAAAGCTCAAACATTGATAGAGGGTGTTGCACTTGCAACAGATTTAATAGATAGCGGCCAGGCACGCACCACGATGGACAATTGGATTGATTTCACTAATAGTTTTGAGGCAGAGATTTAGATGGCAGACATCTTAAAAGAGATTTGTGACCGGAAACGAGACCATGTGGCACGCATGAAGCGCACAATCTCACTAGAAACACAGGAAAGTCTCGCAAAAGACACATCAAAACCACGGGGTTTTATTAAAGCCCTTAAAACGAAGCGTGCCGCTGATGATTATGGTTTCATCTGTGAAATCAAGAAAGCAAGCCCCTCCAAGGGCCTTATCCGCCCTAACGACTTTGACCCAGCAACCCTTGCTTCTGCCTATGAGCGCGGCGGCGCAGCCTGCCTTTCCGTCTTAACAGACGAACCATATTTTCAAGGTAAAAACAATTACTTAGAAGAAGCGAGGGCAGCTGTTTCCATCCCATGCCTACGCAAAGATTTCATGGTGGACCCTTACCAAATTATTGAAGCAAGAGCGCTCGGCGCGGACTGTATCCTATTGATTATGGCCGCGCTTGAGAACTCTGAAGCAACTGAGATGGAAGCACTCGCCCACCAACTTGGTATGGATGTCCTGATTGAAATCCACGACAAAAATGAGCTTCAGCGTGCCTTAAAATTAAAATCACCACTCATTGGTGTGAACAATCGCAACCTGAAAACGATGGAAGTGTCTATAAATAATACACTTTCTCTCGTGCCGCATTATCCAGACGATCGTATAGCTGTTGCAGAATCAGGCCTTAAAACAATCGAAGATTTGGCAGCCTGTGAAAATATTGGTGTAGGTTGCTTTTTAATTGGCGAGACCTTTATGCGTCAACCAGATGTAGAAGTTGCCGTCAAAAACCTACAGAAAGCCAGCTAATGCCAACACTTACACACATTGATAAAACCGGCGCTGCTCATATGGTTGATGTCGGTGAGAAATCAGTCACAGAACGAATTGCTGTTGCCGAATCTATCGTCATAATGCAGCCTGAAACCCTAAAGCTTATTTTTCCAATGGTTTACCAAAGGGTGATGTGCTTGCAGCCAGCCGCCTTGCTGGCATTATGGCCGCAAAAAAAACCAGCGATTTGATCCCTCTTTGCCACCCACTGGCTATCACCAGCGTGAAAATAAGCCTGGACACAATTAGCGAGACTGAAATTCGTATAGAAGGCCGTGTGAAAGTATCCGGTCAAACAGGTGTTGAGATGGAAGCCTTAACTGCTGTATCCGTTGCTGCACTTACACTTTATGATATGGCCAAAGCTGTTGATAAGGGCATGATAATTACTGGCACTCGTCTACTACTCAAAGAAGGCGGGAAGTCAGGACGGTATGAGGTAGATGCATCATGATTAGCGTCGAACAAGCCTTTGAAGAAATTGTCGGCAATGCCATTCCGCTGCAAACAGAGCTCCTTCCGCTTGCCCAAGCAAGTGGTCGTGTGCTCGCAACTGCCCTTAAAGCCCGCCGATCGCAGCCGGGATGCGATATTTCAGCGATGGATGGCTATGCAATCTGTAGTAGTGACCTGACCGGCAAAGAAGTTTCTCTCTCACTTATAGGTGAAAGCGCCGCGGGTGATCCTTTTCCTGGCACTTTGATGGCTGGACAAACCGTCCGAATTTTTACAGGGGCTGCTGTTCCTAGCGGTGCTGACCAAATTGTCATTCAGGAAAATACAGGTCCAACTGACAATGGTATATTTACTGATGATACCCCTCAGGTAGGAAAGCACATCCGGCAAGCAGGTTATGATTTCGGTGAGGGACAAACGGTGATGGAAGTGAATAGCTACCTTTCTCCCAAATCCCTCGGTGTCATTGCAAGTGCAGGATACAGCCACGTAATGGTCTACCGCGCGCCAACCGTTGCTATCCTTGCAACAGGTGACGAATTGACCTCACCGGACCAAACCGACTTTCTACCTCATCAGACAGTGAATAGTACAGTGCCGCAAATTGAAGCGCTTGTAAGCGATGTTGGTGGTCACCCAACAAACCTAGGCCAAGCGCAAGATAGTGAGCAATCCTTACGAGATGCTATTCAACAAGGAAACAGTGCAGACATACTTGTTACCATTGGAGGAGCCTCTGTTGGCGACAAAGACTTTATGCAAAAAGCTCTTTCCGATGAAGGGATGACACTCAACTTTTGGAAAGTCGCAATGAAACCCGGAAAACCCCTAATCTTTGGTAAACGAGGCAATCAGTATGTACTCGGTTTACCTGGAAATCCTGCTTCCGCTTTTGTCTGCGCCCTTATATTTTTGCGGCCACTAATTGACCGCCTAATGGGACGGCCGGCCCCATTACCTGCTGGAGTTAACATACCACTTGCTACCAACCTTCCATCAAATGGTCCTCGACAAGAATATATGAGAGCTCGCCTAGTTGGTATTCCCGGCGAGCGAAGAGTTGACCCCGCGACATCTCAAGATAGTGGCCACTTAAGCGTACTGGCCCACTGCGACGGCCTTATCATCAGGAAGCCATTTGCTGAACCAGTTGAAGCTGGTAGCGTCGTTCCATTTCTTCCTTTCTAAGCCTGTCCAACTCTATTTTCTTTCTTGCTTGACCTTAACCAAAAGGTGAACTAAAAGAGAACATATAGAAAACATCTGGGTGGAGGATCGTATGCTAACCTCAAAACAGCATCAATTATTGTTGTTTATTAATCAGCGTCTTACGGATTCGGGTGTCTCGCCCTCTTTTGATGAAATGAAAGATGCGCTAGGCCTAAAATCCAAATCAGGTGTTCACCGACTTATAAATGCACTTGAAGAACGAGGATTTATACGCCGGATGGCTAACCGTGCTCGAGCTTTAGAAGTTTTGAGATTACCAGATACGCAAGCTTCCGCGGAAAAACCTGTCTCTAACGTTGTTTCAGGTAACTTTGGTAGCAAACCAACTGCTGCAGTCTCCAATAACGAAAGTACCGTTGACATTCCTCTTCATGGACGTATTGCCGCAGGCACACCAATTGAAGCGCTAGAAAACCAAGGAAGCTATGTTCCAATCCCAAGTTCGATGATGGGCCGTGGCGATTGTTATGCACTCGAAATATCTGGCGATTCAATGATTGAATTAGGCATTCTAGATGGTGATACCGTTGTTATTGAAAGTGGCTCAACGGCCAGAGACGGAGAAGTCGTAGTTGCCCTTGTAAAAGGTGAAGAGGCAACTCTCAAAACACTACAGCGCAAAGGGCACCATATTGCTTTAATCCCCGCAAATAGGGATTATGAAACACAGATCTTTGAGGCAAATAACGTTCAAATTCAGGGACGGCTTGTAGGATTGATGCGACAATACCATTAGCATTTTATAGATACCTACTAACATTGAGGAATAGAGGATGGAACCCTCTTACTTATGGTTGGCTCCATTCAACTTTCACTTGGCCATTTTCGCCTAAGTATATCCCTAGAGGCCCTCTACGTTCCAAAGCTTTTTCGGTAATTAGCAAATCAGCCCCTCGGCAATATCGTTCATAACGGTCTGGTACAATTACAATATTTCCCTTTGCACACGCAGCCTTTAGAGCACTTAATGCTTTAATATATGTTAGCTTATAGCTCTGATCACCAAGGATATCATATCCACAACTGCTAACGTCACAGTAACGACCAAGAACCTTATCTCGCTCCGTTGGCTTTTTACCCCAATATTGAAGCCATAGTTTTTCTCTAAAAGACCCGCGCCTACCACCAATTGAAAATACTGTTTCATTACGGAAAACAGATACAATTTTACCACTATTTGAAATCAAAACATTTGCTGATTTATGGGTTCCGAATATTAGTAAGACTGACACAAAAGTTAACAATGCTATATTCAGTATAGCTCCTCGGAAAATGAGCAAAGCCAACATTCCGAAAACAGCAAAAATAAGCACTATGTCTGAGATTGGTGATGTGTATAAAACGGCATGAGGCAATGCTGCCACTTCAAACGCTACATTTAATATATAGTTCAAACCGTATTCAATGGGCCCTCCAAATATAGAAAAGCTTTCTACTGGAATTAAAAGCACACCGATAAATAGCAACGGCATAACCAAGAACGTCATCACTGGTAATGCTAGGATATTTGCCACTAGACCAACTATAGATAGGCTTTGAAAATGGTAAAGAGAGAAAGGGGCCACAGACAATTGGGCAATAAAACTCGTAATTGCAATGGCAAATAAATACCAAATGAACGAGGTTAATTTATTCTGCGATTTTAAACTCTGTTGTGTTTTGGATGTGTTATAGACTTCGAAAAATGCAACGAGCCCAGCTGTGGCGGCAAACGACATTTGGAAACCAACTGATAAAACACTTTCTGGACGCCACAAAACGATAAAGAATGCAGCAAGTGCAACGCTGCGGAGGGACAAAACTCTTCGATCTGTTATTACCGCTAGTAACGCCACCGACACCATAATAAATGCGCGTATGGTTGAGGTGCTGGCACCTGACAGAAGTAAATATAGTACAGCAACAGACCACGTAGGAAAGACAGCAAGTTTTCTCGGCATTACCCGCAGACTCAGGCCGGAAACTAGCGCAATTAGAAACTCAAATATAAAAAAGCCCGATGCAGTTACCAATCCCATGTGAAGCCCGGAAATTGCTAATAGATGCGACAGGCCTGCTCGGCGAAGCACTTCCTTAGTTTCATTTGATAAATGATTGCGAAATCCAACAGTTAACGCAACAGCAACACCTCCTGCTTGCCCATGAATGTTTTTAAGTAAACTAGCTTCTATCTGCTCTCTTACCTGATCTACATTACTGCTAAATGTACCAGTATTAAATACTACAGCTGGCTCAACGGTTGATATAGAGGACAAGGCAATTGCATCTGCTCCCACTCCACCAAAAAATGCAGCTCTGGAAAAATCATAACCACCTGGAACCACAGGTCCATTTGGTGGGCTCAATCTAGCAGAGAACAACACTGTGGACCCGGCTTTTATTGACGGATCAATTGCAGTGCGTACCGACACGCGTATCAAATTGGGTAAAGCTTTATTATATCCGCTAACACTATCTGGTCTAACAAGTAGCCTGGCCGGACCGTCAACTTTCTCGTCTAGTCTTTCTACAACACCTGTAACATGAACATATGTCTGAGTGATCGAAAACTCTTGCTGAACCTGCAACACACGAAACTGTCCCATGAGCACCCCAAACAAGAACAGGCTGGCCCAAATAAGTAAAATAGATTTAAGGTGTTTCCTCAGTCCGCCTACAAATAATACTGTCATTAACAGTAACGCAACAGTCGCTAAAATGTTTTGGGAAGTGCCGGTCTCTAAGCGCCAAAAACTTGTCGATAAAGCGGCTGAACTGCAAAAAATGATTACTGAAGTAATGATCCGCCATTCTGGGTGCACGCGACTTTTTGACACGTCGAGTACTTGAGCAAATATTTTCCCAATAACTGCGTACATCCGCACCTAGTCTCCTCACTTTCCCGTGTACCATACACGCAATAAGGGTTTTAGCGAGCTTCAAAAATGTAATTTTTGCCCCAATTGCTGCACTGCACATTTGTGTTCTCAGAAAACATATGCTAAAAGCCGTGCAAATCTTCCGATCGACGTATTTTTTCATATAGCGTCTGGTTTTTTGTAACAAATAATAAGGGTTATTGCCTGAGCATGACAAAAGACATGCCCGAAATCGTAACGCGCTTTGCTCCGTCGCCTACGGGGTTTTTGCATATTGGTGGTGCGCGTACTGCGCTCTACAATTGGCTCTTCGCTCGCAGCAATGGTGGAAAGTTTCTTCTTCGTATTGAAGACACTGATATCAAACGCTCAACTCAAGAAGCTATCGATGCTATACTAGCAGGTCTAAAGTGGCTTGGACTTGATTGGGATGGTGAGGCAGTAAGCCAAGCAGCCAGAGCGGATCGTCACCTTGCCGTAGCAGAGCAGTTACTCGCTGAAGGCAAGGCCTATAAATGTTACGCTACAGTCGAAGAACTGGCGGCTCTGCGTGAAAAGTCTCGTGCAGATGGGAAAGCATTTCTTGGTGACATCTGGCGTGACAAACAAAGCGACACCCCCAAGGGTGTTCCTTATTCTATCCGCATTAAGATGCCGCGCGAGGGTGCTGAAACCATCACAGACAAAGTTCAGGGTGATGTGACAGTCCAAAATAGCGAGTTGGATGATATGATCCTACTACGCTCCGACGGCACACCTACATATATGCTTGCGGTCGTTGTCGACGACCATGATATGGGCGTGACACACATCGTTCGTGGTGACGACCACTTAAACAATGCGTTTCGCCAATTACAAATTATCAAAGCTATGGGTTGGCCAGTGCCAACTTATGCTCATATCCCTCTCATCCACGGACCAGACGGCAAAAAACTTTCTAAACGCCATGGCGCACTCGGTGTAGAGGCTTATGAAGAAATGGGTTTTCTTCCTGAAGCAATGCGCAACTATCTACTCCGTCTTGGTTGGAGTCATGGTGATGACGAAATCATTTCAACAGAACAGGCCATTGAGTGGTTTAACCTAGAAAATATCGGCAAAGGCCCATCAAGGTTTGACTTCGATAAAATTGATAACCTAAATGGGCACTATATGCGTGCACTTTCGGGTGAACAACTCTTGCCTTATGCTCGTATCGCGCTAGAAAAAGATTTAGGCCGTGAGTTATCGGAAGTTGAAGAAAAACGCTTAACCTCTGCTCTACCAAGTTTGGCGGAACGAGCAAAAAGGCTTCCTGACATTTTAGAGGGCGCTTCTCTTTTCTGTAACATGCGCCCTCTAAACTTAACCGATAAAGCTATAAACCTTCTCTCCGGTCAAAACGCTGACCTAATGGGGGATATAGCAAACGAATTGGAAGCTTTGTCTACATGGAACCATGAAGACATAAAAGCTGCCATTATGTCTTTCGCCGAAGCGAAAGATTTGAAACCGGGCAAGGTGATGCAGCCGGTTCGAGCCGCAGTGACTGGAGGGAAACAGTCAGGCGACTTGGCCGAAACCCTGGAAATATTAGGCCAGGAAGAAACGGTAGCGAGATTGCGCGACCAAGCTGCCGCTTAATGCCCACAATTTGCGCTTTGCGCGGATTGAACTAACATTTGAAGGAGTATGGACCATGTCAAGCGACCCACTTAAATTAACCGGCCCAGATATTGATCTGGAGCTGCCAGTTATGAATGGGTCAGTTGGTCCGCAGGTTATTGATATACGCAAGCTATATGCCGCTACAGACATGTTTACGTTTGACCCGGGCTTTACGTCCACGGCAAGCTGCGAATCCAAAATCACCTATATTGATGGGCAGCAAGGCATTTTATTGCATCGT
>CAXBKT010000103.1:0-13088 GCA_963976155.1 uncultured Kordiimonadaceae bacterium
CCATGGCCTTCTGGTCGCACGAACCACTATCTGTTTGATATGAACCGTGACTGGATTGTGCTCACACAACCAGAAACACAAGGTCATGTGAAGGCACTTCAAGAATGGTATCCGCTTGTGTTTGTTGATCTCCATGAAATGGGCGGCAATTCCAGTTATTATTTTGCGCCAGAAGCGGTACCGTTTAACCCACATCTCGCAAAGAACCAACGCGATAATCTCGTTATGTTCGGTCAAAATAACGCCAAATGGTTCGATAAGTTTGGCAAACGCTATTTCACCCGTGACGTATTTGATGCCTTCTACCCAGGGTACGGCGCCAGCTGGCCAGCTTATTACGGCGCCATTGCCATGACATATGAGCAAGGCTCGTCCCGTGGCTTGGTATATCGCCGCAACGACGGCAGTGACCTTCACTACCGTGATACGGTAAAAGGCCATTTCATTACATCCCTTGCTACAGCCGAAGTAACCGCCAAAAACCGCGAGAAAATTCTAACTGACTTTTATGACTATCAAGTCAGCGGCATTAGTGAAGGGCAAAAAGATAAAGGTTTCCGCAGTTACATTCTCCCTGCAACCCGCGATAAAGCTGCCAACCGGAAACTTGCTGGCCTGCTTGTTGCCCAAGGTGTGGAAGTTACTCAAGCAACATCTGGCTTCAAGGCTTGCGGGGTAAACTATAATGCTGGCGCCTATATTGTAGATGCCGCGCAACCGCGCAAGCGTATGGTTCACACCCTTCTGGACCCTCAGGTAGACATGGACGCCGATTGGGTAGCAGAGCAGGAACGTTTACGTGCTAAAAATGTAAATCATGACATTTACGACGTAACAGCTTGGTCACTGCCAATGATGTTCAATGTTGAAATGAATACATGCGGCAAGTCTGTGTCTACACAAACAACATCTGTGAGCGCCGACTTAATCACTCCCGGGACACTAAACGGGGCAAGTGACAATAACGTTGTTTATATGGTGCCGTGGAATGACGCAGCAGCCGCACGTTTCCTCACTGCAGCTTTGCGTGCAGACCTTGTTGTTCATGCTAACAGCAAAAGTTTCATCAAGAACGGAAAAGAATATCCTGAGGGTACGCTTATTCTGAACACATCAGAAAACCCTGCAAACCTGCAAGCAACTGTTGCACGCTTAGTTTCTGAGAGTGGTGCAAATGTAGTCGCATCTGACAGTACATGGATTGATAGCGGTGCTGACTTTGGTGGTCGTTTCGTTAACCGCGTCCATGCTCCGAAAATTGCAATTGCATGGGATGAACCAACAAGCCAACTTTCAGCTGGCAATACGCGCTTTGTTATCGAGCGTCAGTTCAACTATCCCGTAACAGCGATCCGCACCCCAGACCTCGCACGGGCAAATTTGTCTCGCTATCAGGTTATCATTCTGCCGGAAGCATGGGGTAGCTATAGCGACGAGCTTGGCGAAAGTGGCGGTGAAAATCTCAGTGATTGGGTCCAAAAGGGTGGTGTCCTGATTGGCACGGGAACGGCACTGCAATATCTCAGCAGTGACGCAGTTGGTTTACTTTCTGTGCAACGTGAAGCCGAAGCTAAACCTGACCTCGCAGAACAGACCGAGGCCGAAGTTGAAAACGGCAAAATCCCCGGCACGCTGATCACATCGAAAGAAGAACTTCTGTCGCTGATTGAGCCGAAAAGTGAAGAGCCTGATGATGTTCCCGGCGTCATTGTGAAAGCAAGCGTCGATAAAGACCATTGGCTAGCTTCGGGCATTGCGCCAGAATTAAACGTACTTGTGCGCGGCCAAGACATTTACAGCCCAATCAAGCTAGATGCGGGTACAAATGTCGCATGGTTCAAAGGCCCAGACGAATTACTTGCCAGTGGTTATGTATGGGATGAAAACCGTAAGCAGCTTGCCTTTAAGCCGTTTGCAATTGCCGAGCCAAAAGGCCGCGGCATGGTGATTGGCTTCACCCAAGACCCAACCGTACGCGCCTATTTGGATGGCCTTAACCTGATGTTGATGAATGCCATCTTCCATGGTTCTGCTCAAGCAAACCCGCTAAGATAGGTACCGTAGATGAAGAAAATTCTCATTGCATTATTCGCTTGGGGGGCTATCAGCCTCCCAAGTGTTGCGGAAGACTATTGGGTAACCCAATACCGTGCAGCACCCGGCAAATTTCCAGCCCTACTCGAGCTCGTAAAATCAACGGACTGGTCAAAGATGGGCGAGCCACGGCCCATAATGATGCGCCATAGTCAAGGCAACCACTGGGATCTTATGCTCTTGGGGCAACATACAGCCAACTGCACAAAAAATGCTGCGTGCGAAAAAGCAATGTCCAACTTCTCTGAAAAGACTAACGTTCTCGCAGATTTTGAACTCAGCTTTTTAGCAACTAGCCCAACTTCTTGGGCTCAACTTTCAGAACTTAATACTGACAGTGGCTTCTACCATATCGAAATGTTTCAAGCCGCCGCAGGCAAACACAAGGCTCTTGATCGCCAACGGCATATTGAAAACGACTATATTGAGAAAATTGGCCAACAAGCAAACGCAGTATTCAATGTCACGTTCGGTTCCGATATGGATATATTCACTATAGGTTTCTACCGCGATATGGCCCACTTCGCCGAAAGCCCTGATTTAACCAACGAAGAGTTTGAAGTGGCAGCTATTGAAGCTGGATTTAAAAACCGAGCTGACATCAGCTTTCACCTTCGAGAACTTATTGTCGGCCACCAAGACACACTAGCCGTCAAAGTGAAATAAACCCACTTTCTCAGTTAATCTATAGGGCGGTTACTAACCATGAAAAGTACCGCTCTATAGTGATACAGTGAAGTCTGCACACCCGCAGGAGAATATGGAGCATGATACCAGTAACAAACACTACGACATTTCCATGTGGCAATTTTATAAAAGATAGATTTTATAACTTTTGCTAGAGGACAAACTCAAATTGGCAGCCAAAACTTCACAAATCCAAGATACTGCCTTTTCTTTCAATCAAGGAAACCCTATATAAGCCGCACGCGCAGTTTTGGGGTCGCACGTTGGAACTTTAAGGAATTACGCACTAGATGGCTTATCTACAAGTTATTGCTGGTCTGGTTTTGTTAGTATTTGCAGGTGATTTCTTGGTTCGGGGTGCCGTTTCTGTGGCACAACGTGCAGGCATCTCGAAGCTGGTCATTGGTCTTACTATTGTTGCCTTTGGAACCTCAGCCCCCGAACTCGTTGTTGGCATCGATGCCGTACTAAAAGACGCGCCTACGCTCGCTTTAGGGAATGTAGTCGGCTCAAATATCGCTAACATTCTTTTAGTATTGGGAATCCCCGCCTTAATTGCCCCGATGGCGTGCACTGCCCCTAGGCTAGGTCGTAATCTGATGATTATGCTAGCTGCATCAGCCCTTTTCGTGGGCTTGGCGCACGGCGGCGAGTTTACCTGGCGACAAGGTACAATACTCCTCACATTCTTGGCGCTCTTTCTTATCTATTCTGGTTTACGGGCCAGAACAGTACCAGGCGGCTTAGAAGAGTTAGATGGACTTGATGATATTCAGGAAAAACCTGATAATTACGGACTGGCTACAATACTCATTCTCGGGGGACTTGCAGGCTTAGCCATTGGTGCGGACTTACTTGTGGTTGGCTCTGTTGATATTGCCCGTGGTTTCGGCGTCTCTGAAGCTGTGATTGGCCTTACGCTTGTCGCTATAGGCACCAGCCTACCTGAACTTGCAACAGCACTGGTTGCCTCCGTACGTGGCCACTGTGACGTAGCGGTCGGCAATGTAATTGGGTCTAACATTTTCAATATTCTAGGAATTATGGGGGTTACTTCACTGGTTGGCTCCGTGCCTGTACCTGAAAGTTTCTTAAATGTAGACCTCTGGGTCATGCTCGGCGCTTCGGCCCTTCTATTTCCCTATTGTCATTTCAGATCAAAAGTGGGCAAATTTTCAGGCGTGATCCTTATCAGTCTGTATGCACTTTACATGTTTCACCTTTCACAGAGCACAGCCAGCGCTTCCGTGATGGGGATGCACTTTTGATAAAGGGCCCCTATAAAACAGCCCTGATAACAGGTGCTGCTCGCCGTATAGGACGGCATCTAGCCATTGAGCTAGCCTCCAACGGCATTGCGGTTGCTGTACACCACAATGGGTCTGACATCGAAGCTAATGAAGTAGTAGATACCATCTCAACAATTGGCGGCAACGCCTGCAGCATACAAGCCGATCTATCTTCCACGCATCAAACCCTGGAACTGATTAACAATGCTCGTAGCCAGATGGGTAAACCACTTGATATCCTAATCAATAATGCTTCAGTATTTCAGCCTGACCGATTGTCAACACTCACCCCTGAAAGTTGGGACCTACACCATACCATAAACTTACGTGCCCCGGCCTTATTGACCCAAGCCTTTGCGGCTCAGGTCCCTAAAGGAATGACAGGTGCCGTCATTAATATTATTGATCAACGGGTCTTTAAGCTTAATCCTCAGTATATGTCATATACAGCCTCTAAGGCTGGCCTTCTCGCCCTTACTAAAACGATGGCGCAGGAACTGGCAAAACACGGCATTAGGGTCAACGGCATAGGCCCTGGTCCTACCCTAGCAAATGAACGACAGTCAGAAGACGAATTTCAAGCTGAAGCATCAAGTGTACCGCTAGGAAAAGGGCCTTCGCTGGGTGAAATTGCGTCTGGTGTGCGTTTTCTGCTTGAGACTCCATCGCTTACAGGGCAAATGATAGCGCTAGACGGTGGTCAGCACTTGGCGTGGCGCACTAAAGACATTTTTGAGGATTGAGTTATGGCCCAGAACGACAATACAAAAGCAAACATTCTTCATATGCCATTTGCGGATGCAACACGTTCTGTACGTCACATCTTTGTGCGTGATTATGTGACAGACGCCGAAATTGGCGTATGGGACCATGAAAAAGATACGCGCCAAAAAGTGCGTATCAATGTTGATCTCTCTGTACAAGAGAGCAACCAACACCATGAAGACCAACTGCAAAATGTTGTTTGCTACAATGATATTGTTAACAACATCCAAGGTATCCTGAATAAGGGTCATATCAACCTTGTTGAAACATTGGCCGAAAACATTGCAGACATGGCTCTCGTCGACGAACAAGTTATTGGTGTCCGCGTCAAAGTTGAAAAATTGGAAGCCGTAGAGGGTGCTGCAAGTGTTGGCGTGGAAATTGAACGCCATAAACATCCTTAACACTATAGTAACATTTGGTTTTTTCTGAGACCAGCCCAAACAAGCTTGGTTGTAAGTTGTTCACACCGAATCAACTGCTGCCACAACCACCCTATCCAAGCAATATTACAAAATTCATTTTGATAAAATTCTTAGTTTTATTCTTCTTGACCCCATATAAATCAATGACTTAGCAAAAATGCCTAAAAAATAGGCAATCAGGAAAAACCTGAGTGTTACAGCGATGTTGCAGAAACGCACAGCATCTTTCCCACAAGGTTATCCACAGGGAAAGTGGAAATCTTTTAGTGTTATTGAAAACAATGATTCCAATGATTGATTCCGTGGCGGCATTCCGCCATTGATAGAGAGCACCAGAAACCAAAGGGTCTATCTGTGAGTGAAACAAAACTATCCGCAGGCATCCAAATTATCAGAACGCATGTAAAAACTGCACCTGAGGCACCCGGTGTATACCGGATGCTAGATGAGCATGGTGATGTACTTTATGTTGGTAAAGCCAAAGTCATTAAAAAACGCATCGTTTCCTACACACAAATAAATCGCCTTAATCTCCGTCTACAGCGCATGGTCGCGCGCACAACATCAATGGTGTTTGTAACAACCCGGACGGAAAGCGAAGCTCTTCTGCTTGAGGCCTCGCTTATCAAACGATTCAAACCACAATATAATGTGCTCCTCAAGGATGATAAATCATTCCCTTATATTTTGCTTCGGGAGGATCATGAATGGCCACAAATTACGAAACACCGAGGAAGGCGTAAACATAAGGGCCAATATTATGGACCCTTTGCGAGTGTCTCTTCAGTAAACCGCACAATGAATACGCTTCAAAAAGTTTTTCAACTTCGGTCTTGCACTGACAGTACCTTTGAAGCTCGAACACGCGTTTGCATGTTGTACCAAATAAAACGTTGCTCTGGTCCCTGCGTCGGGAAGATTGAAAAACACGACTATGAGGAAATGATTTCTGAGACCCGCGCTTTCCTAGAAGGTAAGTCCACCGATATTCAGAAGAAATTCGCCCAGTCCATGCAAGAAGCTAGTGCCGAAATGGAATATGAAGCGGCTGCAATTTACCGAGACCGTCTAAATGCTCTAACTCAAATCCAAAGCCATCAATCTATGGTGAATGTCATGGTTGACGAGGCCGACGTCATTGCGGCCGAAGTAGTTGCTGATCAAATTGGCATTCAGGTTTTCTTCTTCCGGGCTGGCCAAAACTGGGGCCACAGGGCTTACTTCCCAAAACATGATAGCAGCGAATCTATCGAAACGGTCCTAGAAGCTTTCATTGCACAATTTTACGACAATAAACCAGCTCCAAAACTCATTCTGCTATCTCACCAACTAAAGGGGCAAAGCTTACTCTCAGAAGCCTTCACAGCACGCATGGAGCGTAAGGTTGAGATAACTGTGCCCAAGCAAGGGAAAAAGGCAGAAGTGGTGAAGGAGGCACGCCGAAATGCAAAAGAGGCAGTTGAACGCCGCCTCGCTGAAACTGCTAGCCAAAGTAAACTTCTTATTGGTGTTGCTAAGGCCTTCAACATGGATGAGCCACCTACCCGCATTGAAGTATATGACAACAGCCACATTCAAGGGACCAACGCCGTGGGTGGGATGGTTGTTGCTGGTCCTGACGGTTTCATGAAAAACGGCTACCGCAAGTTCAATATCAAATCCGAGGATATTACCCCTGGCGACGATTTCGGTATGATGCGAGAGGTCATGCAGCGCCGTTTCTCCCGTCTCATGAAAGAAGATGCGAGTAAAGAGCGTGGTCACTGGCCGGACCTGTTATTAATTGACGGTGGCAAAGGACAATTATCATCTGTCATGGAAGTTCTAACGGATCTCGGCGTCGAAGGAATCACCGTTGTTGGAATATCCAAGGGCCCCGACAGGCACGCGGGCAGAGAACAGTTCCACATACCCGGCCGAACACCATTTTCCATGCCGCTCACTGATCCAGTATTATTTTATCTTCAACGGTTAAGAGACGAAGTACATAGGTTTGCTATTGGCAGTCACCGAGCACGACGTGCAAATGACATTAAAAAATCCCCACTTGATGGTATTGTGGGTATCGGCCCAAAACGGAAAAAGGCGCTATTGCACCACTTTGGGTCAGCTAAAGCCGTGGTTGGTGCCGATGTAAAAGACATTGAGAATGTGGACGGCATTTCAAAAGCGATTGCCCAACAAATCTATGATCATTTCCACGAGTGATTGACCTACCCAACCAATGCATTATGGTGTGCCCAAACAAACAAAGAATTGAGACAAAGCAAATATGTGGAACCTACCAAACATTCTAACACTCTCCCGGATTGTCGTAATACCTGTGTTAGTCGCTTCCTTTTTTATGGAACAACCGCTTGGCAGCCATATTGCTTTTGTAACCTTCACCATTGCTGGCATCACAGATTTCTTTGATGGTTATCTTGCTCGTGCCACAGGCAGTGTTTCAAAAATTGGGCAGTTTTTAGACCCAATTGCTGACAAACTGATGGTTGGCGCTGTCATAATAATGGTTGTGCATGCTCGCTGGGTAGACGGTATCCACGTAGTAGCCGCCGTCATCATTATGTGCCGTGAGCTTCTAGTCTCAGGACTTCGGGAATTTTTGGCCGGCATTCAGGTCGGCGTACCTGTATCTTGGCTCGCCAAATGGAAAACTACTGTTCAGATGGTTGCTCTGGGTGCCTTGGTATGGTCAGAAGGGGCGCCCGCGTTTGGACTACCTGCACAAGAAATTGGCTTAGGCCTTTTGTGGGTAGCTGCTGTCCTAACACTTTATACCGGAATTGACTATTTACGAGCCGGCTTGAAACATATGGTGTAGTCACATGCAACTAATCTATTTTTCTCGTGTACGGGAACAAATTGGTCTGGGCGAAGAAACGTTCGACCTGCCTACTGAGGCCAAAACTGTAGCAGACTTGGTTTCTTTACTAACAAGCCGTGACAATACCTATGCCGCAGCGCTTGCTGACATGAAGTTCATCAGAGTTGCTGTAAATCAAAATCATGTCGGCCTTAACCATACCCTAACGAACCAAGACGAAGTGGCATTTTTCCCGCCTGTTACAGGGGGCTAAAGTGGCGCTTATATCAGTTCAAGCTGAAGACTTTGACATTGCAAAAGAAATGGCTGCTACACGCGGACAAAACCATGATGTCGGGGCCATTGTAACTTTTACCGGTACGGTACGGGATGTAGGAGGTACGCTTACGAGCATGACCCTCGAGCATTATCCCGGAATGACCGAAAAAGAACTCTCGCGAATTGCTAAGGAAGCCGAAGTTCGTTGGCCCCTGCTAGGGTGCCGCGTTATTCACCGGTATGGTACACTAGCGCCCGGCGATAATATTGTCTTAGTTATCACAGCCTCCAGCCATCGTCATGCTGCCTTTGATGCTGCAGAATTTCTTATGGACTTCCTCAAGTCAAAAGCCCCTTTTTGGAAAAAAGAAAGCACTCAACAAGGCGGAGACTGGGTCGATGCAAAAGAGACCGATGAAGAAGCGCTAAAACGTTGGCAATAAGTCCATTCACACGAATAAGCCTATCTATCAATTTGATACAAAAAAAAGGCTGAGCAAACCTGCTCAGCCTTTTTCATTTTACACTACCTGAGTTACCTAGTTTTGTTGACGCTTCAAAAAACTCGGTATTTCAAGTTGATCCTTACCAGATGCTGGTGCAGCGCGATCCTCAGCTGATACCCCGCCAAGAGATGGCTTGTCCAAACTCGGGGATACATCGTTTGATGCCGCGCTCTGCTCAACCGGTTCCGCATCCGCACTTCGCAGTCCTGCTGTCATAACTTGAAATAAGCTACGTTTTTGCGGAGCAGCGTTTCCCTGTTCTGCAGGAGCCTTAAACGCTGAAGCTTCTTCTTGCACATACGCATCCACAATAGGTGTAGAGGGCTGCCCCATAGGCTGCGAAACTGACGCTGCTGGCATCATTGGGGCATCTGCCACAAAAGCATCCTGGCCCTGAGCTGCTACTGCACGCGCTTCAAGGTCTTCTTCAACTTCTGGCTCTACAAGTTCCTCAACCGCAACTTCAAATTCTACTGGCTCTTCCTCAACACGAGGCGCCTCAGCAACAACCTCCTCTTGAGTATTGACAACGTCTTCACCACTTTGAGTTTCCTGTGGTGCTTCTTCAGTACCCAGTGTCTCAGGCTCCACAGTTACAGGCTCGGCAACTGGCGCAACAGTTCTGGAAGGCTGAGGGATTTCAATAGAAGGTGAACCACCTTCAATGCCTGTCGCTACAACTGAAACCCGCAGTTTGCCTTCAAGTTCCTGACTGAAAGCGGACCCAAAAACAATTAATGCATCAGGATCAACCTGCTCGCGAACCATATTCACAGCTTCATCAACTTCATACAGCGTCATATCCATGCCGCCAGTCACATTGATGATCACACCTTTAGCGCCTTTAAGCGATGCCTCTTCAAGGAGTGGATTGGAAATTGCCGCGGCTGCCGCGTCTTGCGCCCGAGTTTCACCAGCAGCTTCGCCAGTGCCCATCATGGCTTTACCCATCTCAGACATAACCGTACGAACGTCAGCAAAATCGAGATTAATCAGACCAGGCATTACCATCAAGTCGGTGATACCACGTACGCCAGAATGCAATACTTCATCCGCCATATTGAACGCATCAGCAAAAGTTGTGCGCTCGTCAGCAACTCGGAATAGATTCTGGTTAGGAATTATAATCAGCGTATCAACATGCTGGGAAAGTTCGTTAATACCAGCATCCGCAATTTTCATGCGGCGACCACCTTCAAACTGGAATGGCTTTGTCACCACGCCAACTGTCAGGATACCGCGCTCACGAGCGCGTCTGGCAATAACTGGTGCAGCACCTGTCCCAGTGCCGCCGCCCATGCCAGATGTCACAAAAGCCATGTGACAGCCTTCTAGCATCTCATCAATGGCTTCAACTGCCTCTTCTGCAGCAGCTTCACCAATTTTAGGCTGAGCACCTGCTCCAAGCCCCTGCGTGATTTCCACGCCCAATTGGATTCTGTTATCTGCTGCTGATGCTGCAAGGGATTGTGCGTCGGTATTTGCGACGACAAAATCCACACCCTGCAGCTGTGCTTGAATCATATTATTAACAGCGTTACAGCCTGCACCCCCAACGCCGATCACAGCGATGCGCGGCGTTAGTTCCGTAAGCTCCGTATTTCCAAACTCGATCGACATTGCCCTGTTCCTCCGTTTACTCTATTTTATCCTGCATCCACCACTATTACCAGCAGGTAATAAGGGCCCATTCGAACACAAGCGTCACCATCAAAAATTTTCTTTAAACCAATGCGTCAAACGGCCAAAAGCCCCCTTAGCAACCGGTGTTTCATCTACGGCTGACTCAGCTCCAAAAGCCTGTGCGGGCGACCTCGAAACGAATTCCAAAAGTCCAACAACCCCAGCAAAGTTTGGTGCTTGCGCTGCTACAGGCAAACCTCCGGCTTTTTTGGGCCGCCCAATACGCACCTGCCGCCCCAGTATCTTACTCGCAAAATCCCGAATAGCCTCACACTGCGCGACACCGCCAGTTAGCACCACACGCTGCCCAGCAACACCCGAGAAACCAGATGCATCGAGCCGTTCAGCCACCGTTGTGAAAAGCAATTCCAATTCTTTTTGTACTATAGTCGTAAGAGCACTTCGCGGCACTCGGGCAACTTTATCACTACCTTCTTCACCTACTTGAGTAACTTCAATTTCCTGACGTTCATCCGCAGGCTCAACAATGGCGCTACCGCTAAAAGTTTTTAAACGCTCTGCTTGCTCAAACGGTGTCAACAAACCCCGTGCTACTTGCTCCGTCACTTGAACACCACCAAGGGGAATAACTTCAGCATGAACGAGAGCACCTTGCGCAAAAATTGAAATCCCCGTAGTGCCACCGCCCAAATCAATACAAGCAGCACCCATTTTTGCTTCATCGTCCACAAGACACGATAACCCAGAGGCATAAGGCGCAAGAACAACAGGCCCGACACTTAGATGGGCGCGGCTAACACATGCTTTAAGGTTTCGAAGAGGACCTGCTGCAACGGTAACCACAAGCACCGCAACAGCAAGTTTTTTACCGTACATACCAACAGGTGCCTTCGTGCCGTAATTTCCGTCCACAGCATATGCAGCAGGGAAGGCATGAAGGAGGCCGTCTTCTTCAAAATCTATTTCACTTTTGGCAAGGGCTATTGCCCCGCTCAAGTCATCATCAGATACAGCATGCCCTGCAATATCCACCTCGACCTCAACAACTTTGCTGACAGGGTTTCCACCGGAAAAGCTCAAGATAACCTGACTTACAGTTGTTCCAGCCATCTTCTCCGCTTGGTCAACAGAAGCTCTAATGGCTTTTTCAGTAATTTCCATGTCAACAATAGCACCGGCAACCACACCGCCGTTACATGTTCTATTGCCAACACCTTTAACATGATAGCTACCATCGGCCTGAAACTCAGCCACCAAACAAGCTACTTTGCTTGAGCCAATATCAAGCGCAGCAACCACCCCTTCATTGCTGATGTTTAGCGTCTTCATATTTCACATACTCTATACACTTACGTAGACCATTCTTTACCGTCCATCTGACGGCGACCCGTTGGCGTAACTCTCATTACAACACGGTCTTCAATACGCATGTCTATGACGCTAACTTCACGTTCAAGCAACCGATGTTTTTGCTGAAGGCGCACAAATCTTCCCCAAGCCCCTGCTCCGTCGTATTTACCTGCAAAATCTTCCGGGAGTTTTACACGTACGCCGTTGTCGAACACAAGGTCCCAGCGACGTTGGCCTACCCGAATTGCTGTTCTTACCCGTTCAAATAAAGACGGCTCCAAACGCAACATCTTGAATAGCTCACCAGATTCTGTCGGACCACCATCTCCAACCACTAACATCAAGTCCGAGAATTCCACGAGCCCCCGATTGGTTATGATTACCCCATCTTCATCAATCAAACGTACTTTGCCGCTATGCTGCCAAAGGGCATATGGTTGACGCTCAACAACGTTGATATGAAGGTCACCGGGCAGAACTCTGGTGACAGTTGCCGTTTTAACCCAAGGCAGAGCCTCAATACGCGCTTGAATACCCATTAAATCAATACCCAAAAGTGGCAGCCCATCGTCAACATCAAGCGTGGCTAAAATTTCGTTTTCTTTTGTGCGCTCAATTCCTTCGATTTTTAGATTTGACAAAACAAACCCTGCGTTTCGAGTTGTCTCCAAAAACCAACGGTTCGCGATTGGCCCGCCGCCTAGATAAACAGCTCCGACTATAGCCAGCAGCATGCCAAAACTAAGAACTGCCCAATATTGACGGAAACCTATGATCACGCTGAGGCCTCCGTCCCAGGCTCACCAATACATTGAATTTCCCACTCAAGCTCAACACCGCAATGCGCCTTCACTCGCTCACGTACCGTCTCACCCAAGGTTTCAACATCTGCAGCGCTAGCCTCACCAAGATTAATCAAGAAATTGCAGTGCTTTTCAGAAACTTGGGCATCACCAACCTTAAGTCCGCGGCATCCAGCAGCATCGATAAGTTCCCAAGCTTTTTGCCCTTCCGGGTTTTTAAAGGTGCTCCCGCCCGTGCGCGTACCAATGGGCTGAGTATCTTGTCTTAGCTCATTAATCTCCGCCATCCGCGCCTTAACCTCTTCAGGCTGACCGCTTTTGACATGAAATGAAGCACTCAAGAATATCATGCTTGGGCGGATTTTTGTGTGACGGTAACTAAATTCAAAGTCTGACGTTCTAAACTCATGAATGTGGCCATAACGGTCTACAGCATGGGC
>CAXBKT010000104.1:0-12982 GCA_963976155.1 uncultured Kordiimonadaceae bacterium
TCTGCCTGACCATTCCATAACGCAGGATCAAGATAATAGACAATACCGCGTGCACGCGAGGCTTCCTCTGCGGCAACCGCGACTTTAGCCGCAACTTCAATTTCAGCAATTTGTTCTTCTGCCATCCAGTTCGCTTGTAACCCTTCAGCAGCTTTAAGAATGGCTACCCGCTTACCGGGCCACGTCATCAAAGCCATTGAAAGCACGGTATCAAATGCTGCTTCATCTTGCGCTTCAACAGCTTTTTTCAGCATACCTTTCACACTTTTAATATCATCAGCGTACACTTCAGCGGTTCCAAAAAAAATAAACGCTGGTAGCAGTAAACAAAAAGACCGTAATAAGTTGCATAACCGGGGCATGAGAGACATAGTCCTGTATCAAAGATGGGGTTGATAAACTTTAGACAGCATCTAGCGATTATTTTAGAAAAACGCAAGCAAAGCTGGGTGTTTCAGGGGAAGAATGATGCCTACGGCATTTGTAACAGGCGCAACCGGTTTTCTAGGCCGCCATTTAATTGATATACTTTTGGAGGCCAATTGGACCATCACAGCTATGGTCAGAGATCCAAAAGCTGCAGCAAAAATACTAGATGCAAAGGTTACTCTGATAAAGGGCGACCTCATCAACGCGTCTGATACAAGAACAGCTATGCCGGAAACATTGGACTGTGTTTTCCATGTGGCCGCTGACACAAGCACGTGGTCAAAAGAAGCTGCACACCAGCAAGAAGTGAACATTGAAGGCACACGCTCTGTGCTTCATGCCATCCTTGATAAAGATGTTAAGCGAATGGTGCATGTTTCAAGCATTGCTGTTTTTGGTGAACAACACGGGCCGATTACTGAAAAAACGGCCCGCAAAGGTGCTGAAAGTTGGGTAAGCTATATCAGCACAAAAAGTTATGCTGAACGCAAAGTGAAAGAAGCCGTCGACCGTGGTTTTGATGCTGTTATCGTAAATCCCACCCACATTGTTGGCCGTTATGACACGCACAATTGGGCGCGCCTTATTCAAATGATGGCAGAGGGAACGCTGCCTGGCACCCCTCCAGGAGGCGGTAATTTTGCGAATGGACGTGCTGTTGCTGAAGGAATTCTTGCGGCTTACCACAAAGGAAAACAGGGCCATAATTATATTCTTGGCGGCCCAAAAGCATCATTCGAAGAATTCCTCACCATTGCAGGTGAAAAAATTGGGAAGGGCAAGCCACCCAAACCAATGCCGGGGTGGTCACTGAAATTAATGGCCAGTGTTTTAAGTCTTGTCGCCAGTTTCACTGGCAAACGGCCAATGATCACCAAAGAAGAAGCCCTATTTTCTACAGAAAACCAGGATGCTCGCAGTGACAAAGCTGTTAAAGAACTTGGCTATCGTCTTGTCCCGCTGGAGCAATCCATTGACGAAAGCATCGCTTTCCTCAAAGAAAATAGTCTCTTTGAAATCAAGTAGTTACTTAATTTTTTAAGCTAATTTTCTTTTTAAACCCTTGTTAAGACCTCTAGATCACACTTGATGCATCAGGCAACTCTAGGAGGTCTTAATGCCTCTCTCATCAAACGGCTCCACCGTTGGGGCTGAATACGCACACACGACACCTACCCTCATTGGACATGTCTCAGAAATTGACCCATCCTATATTCATCTGCGCCTTGAAAATAGCTTAACGAAAAATGCCGCGCATGCCGCATTATACCGTATTGGGACATTTCTAAAAATACCAGTAACTGACGGATTTATCATCGGTTCAGTTCATTCAATAAGCGCCACAGGGTCTCAGGTATTGATCCTGCACATGAATTTACTCGGAGAACTGTGTTCACGTGGTTTCAGTCGCGGCGTTAAAAACTTCCCCACCCCCAATGCCCCAGTTTTTTCGACGCAACCCTCTGAACTGGAAGAAGTATTTTCTCCACATAACTATGATACACTCCGCGTAGGCACTATTTTCCCGAGCAATACACTTTCAGCATCCCTAAAAACAGAACATCTCCTGTCACGCCATTTTGCCATCCTAGGTAGCACGGGAACCGGTAAATCTAGCTGCGTCGCTTTGTTACTGCATCGGCTCGTGGAAAAACATCCAAATGCTCACGTGGTTATCCTAGACCCACACAATGAATATGAACGGGCATTTTCAAACAATGGTATTCACATCTCCGCCGACAATTTAGCGCTGCCCTATTGGTTGATGAATTTCGAAGAGCATGTCGAATTATTCATCGGGCGGCGTACTGAAGGCCTTGAGGCTGAACGTGACATACTGAAACGGTGCCTATTCAATGCGCGAAAAAAATCCGGGCCCGCTTATTCATTGCGACGCTTAACGGTCGACACTCCTATTCCCTATAAACTTACAGATTTACTTCAATCTATTGACGCAGAACTTGGCCGTTTTGACAAAGCGGAAGACACGCGCCCTTTTCTAAAGCTGAAAAACAAAATTGAAGAACTAAGAAATGACAAGCGGTTTGCCTTCATGTTTTCAGGGATGATGGTCCAGGATACTTTGACAGACATTGTCTCACAGCTCTTGCGCTTTCCCGTTGAAGGTAGGCCAATTTCAACGTTAGATTTATCAGGAATACCCAGTGATATTGTAGATGTAGTCGTTTCGCTTTTAAGCCGCTTAGTATTTGATTTTGCCATGTGGAGCAAACGCCATACAGATACTACCCCTATTCTACTCGTATGCGAAGAAGCCCATCGTTATGTGCCCCATGCTGCGATGGACACTAAAATTCAATCCGCGCGGAAATCTCTGGAAAGAATCGCTAAAGAAGGCCGGAAGTATGGTGTGTCTTTAGGGCTTGTGTCTCAGCGCCCCTCAGATTTATCTGAAGCCGTTTTATCTCAGTGTGGTACTTTGATTTCCATGCGGCTCAATAATGGACGTGACCAACAATTTGTTCGCGGTAGCATGCCGGACGGTGCAGAGCATTTTTTAGCTAGCCTTCCAACTTTACAAAACAGAGAATGCATCATTGCGGGTGAAGGTGCCGTTTGCCCTATGCGGGTCGAGCTGGATTTCCTTGATGACCATCAGCGGCCCTCCAGTGACGATCCAAATTTTGGGCATGCCTGGAGACAAGATATTGACTGCCTTAACAATTTAGTAAACGATACAATAGATAACTGGAGACGAGGGGTACGAGGATAGGAGTAAGTACATTGCCGATTGGAGTGAACGTCCACTATGAAATACTTGGACGTCGCGGCAGTAGCTGGACCATCCTTGAGGTCGTCAAAGACCGAAATCTAGCCGCAGATAAAGCCACTGCTCTTTGGGGCACCAGACAATATACTGGCGTGCGCGTTATCAAAGAAAGTTACGACAAAGAAACGCATTCCTTCGCTTCTATCGAGATTTTCTCTCGGGGGGCGACAGGTACAAAATCAAAATATGACCAGACCGGCACAGTTACACCGTGCCTTACCCCTGATGACCTTTACTGCGCTGCTGGTAGACGGTCCATCTGGGAGTTGATGCATAATACACTGGCAGACTGGCGCATTACCCCCACCGAATTATTACATAACCTTGAGCATTATTATAAACTGTATAATGCCGGTACAAAACTGCAGGATGCTGTACAACGAACAGCCGTAACTTTCGAAAATGAAGAAGGCTCCATTCAGGAGCGGATGCGGAAAATCTATAAAGTCATTGATGCTTCTGTCGATATTATGAAGCAAAATACGGATAGTATACCTTCCCTGGAAATGGGGCGACTCAAACCTGTTATTGAAAAGCTTGAAAAAGCCTCTAATAAAAAATTCCTACTGATGTGCGCGATTGTGGAATATTTGCGCCCAACCGTCACATTAACTGACAAATTTGGTCGCATCGCAGTATTTCTAGCCAACCACCACCCGGACTGGGTATCTGAAATACTTGACCAGCTCCTTGCGGAATTTCTGCAACATAGTTCCGTGTTAGACCAGCTTCTGGGTGAGCATGAAAATAGAGATACCTTCATCCTACAAACCGTCTATTTGCAGTCGGGCAAAGTAACGGAGCTCACTGAAAGCGACCCTAGTCAAAGTTTTAGCAGTGACGCAATCCGGTTAAGTGGCTTTATTGCTGAAGGACAACTACCGCTTACAGCACATATTCTTCTGTCGCGTCTCAAAGATGAAATTGTTGCGGCAAAACCAATTAACGAGCATGGCTTAATCGCCCAGCTGACATCCCTCAGAAACTTACAAGAAGTGATCAGGACATTACAAACCGATGTACATGCCCTTGATGCTATAGGGGAAGATCTAGCGACGAGAGCAGGGCGGCTCATCAACAGCCAATCCGTCGCAGAATTGATCGACGAGCACAAAAACCCTATCCAAAAACTAAACGCCTTGTTGGATTTGGAGGCCGTCACCATTGGCATGAGCAACAAGCGCACTGTTGCAAACTTCATTCTACCAATTCTATCACGCCCTGAATATGAATCTGTCTTTATGGGCCTCGATCATCAGCCAGTACAACGCATGAATGAACTGGTTGGATTACAAAAAAAGGTAATGGTGGCGGATCTCACAGAAATGCATCGCCGAAAAATCGGTGAAAAACTGGATGAATTCTGCCGAATTATTCTCGACAATACCCAACTCCTGAAGAAAATCCACCAACTTGATATCAGCCTTCAGGATAAATCTGAAAAAATCCTCAAAATGATGGCTGATGGCTATTTTACCGATGGGGATTGTCACAATCGTGCTGAACAACAAGTGAGGGTTTATATGAAGCAAGAAGGCTTCACGAGTGGCCTGATCAATGGCCTGGACCGCAAAGAAGCAGAAGCACGCCTTGTAAGTTTCAAAAAACTACTGTCACAGGCAGGTATTGCTAAACCAGAAACTGATCAGGAAAATGGGCTTTAAAATACGTACGCAACCAGACCTAAAAATCTGATATAATGCCGTTATTTTCCCAATCACCATACCGCGTTGGTTCTGGGCCAGATCTGCCACCAAACTCTTTCGGTTTAGCTACATCAGCATCTTTTTTTTCAGGCTTTGATTTTACATCAGTCTTTTTGTCTTTTTCCGCCATCACCTAGCTCCCAAATAAACTCTAAAGTCCCAATTTCTCTTCTGCTAAAGCAGCCAGATTGGTTTCAGGGCGCGCACCTAAATGCGAAATGACTTCGGCAGCAGCAAGGCCGCCCAACTTTGCACTTTTTTCTAATGAATGCCCATTGGTATACCCAAATAGAAAGCCTGCCGCAAACAAATCACCAGCACCAGTGGTGTCTTCAACTGTTGTCGGGAACGCGTCAACAGCCACTTCAGCATCTGACGTAACAATCACTGACCCTTTTTCAGAGCGCGTCAAAGCAGCAATCCGCACATGAGGGCGAAGCCGAGCAACTGCTTCATCAAAGCTATCTACCTGATACAAAGACTTAATTTCGTCTTCATTAGCAAAAATAATATCGACCTGTTTTTCTACCAAATCCACAAATTCGTCTCTAAATCTATCGACACAGAAACTATCTGATAATGACAAAGACACCTGCTTACCTGCCGCTCGCGCTATTTCAAATGCTTTCAGGACGGATGCTTTCATCGACGGCGTATCCCAAAGATATCCTTCAACATAAAGTACATCAGCGCCGCCCGCTTCTTTTTCATGAACGTCATCCGGCGTTAATTCAACGCACGCGCCCAAAAAAGTATTCATCGTGCGCTGCCCGTCAGGAGTCACGAGAATCATACTCGTCGCTGTAGGAGCACCTTCCTTAGAGGGGGCTGTTTCGTAGGAAACACCCGCCGCACGAATATCATGGCGGAACACAGTCCCAAGCTGGTCCTCATGCACTTTTCCTATATAAGCAGCCTTACCACCAAAAGAGGCGATACCGGCCGCTGTATTGCCCGCAGATCCCCCCGAACGCTCAATAGCAGGCGGCATATCATCATAAAGACGGGCAGATGTTTCCGCATCAACAAGCATCATTGAGCCTTTTACACGCTCATGAGTTTCCAGAAACTGATCATCCACACGGGCAATAACGTCTACAATTGCATTTCCCATGCATAATACTTGATATTTGGACGACATAAGTCTGCCTTTCACTCTAAATAGCCACTAATCTCTCTTGCTGGCACCATAGAAAAGCACTGTAGGATTGCAAGCACCAACTGATCCACCTATCTATAAACTAAACAAATAAGATATAAGATACCGACAGCAGAAGGACCCGTCATGATAGCCACCGCTTTCAATCGAACCTGGCAACAATTGTTGCACCCTAAGTTCCGCAGTGTTTTTTTAACAGCGATTATTGCTGCAGGCGCAACGCTCGTCGCCCTAACGTTCGCGCTGAACGCTTATTGGCCAGAAAGTGTTAGCTTCGGCTGGGACTGGATCGATTCTATTGGAGACAGCATCGCTGCCGCAGGGTTTTGGACAGTTATTGGCCTTGGTTCGTATCTGTTATTTCCCGGTATCGTCACTATGGTCATGGGTTTGTTAACCGACAAAATTGCCCACGCCGTAGAAGAAGAATATTATCCAAATCGCATCGGTACACGTGAAGTACCTTTTGGGGATGTCTTTCTCAGTGCTACAAAGCTTGCGCTCATAATGATTATCGTCAACTTACTTGCCCTGTTACCCTATATTATTCTCTTGTTTATGGGGGGTATTGGCGCCTTACTTTTATTTATTGCTATTAACGGATTTTTACTTGGTCGAGAATATTTTGAAATGGTGGCTATTCGGCACATGGACCGCAGAAGCATGCAGGCGTTTCGTGTAGAGAACAGCGGTAAAATATTCATCGGCGGTGCACTTATCGCAGGCATGTTCCTAATACCGTTTTTGAACATTCTGGCACCTATTGTCGGAGCATCTGTTATGACCCATATTTTTCATCATCTTCGAGCGCAAGCCCCAAGCGGGAGCCGATACTAATGAAAATTATAAGGCTTATACCTTTTATACTGCTTGCAGCATGTGGCAATACGGCCCAACCGCCTGCCGGGACGCAGGCCCCGACTAAAGTCATTGTTCCTGAAGAAGCACAGACTATTGCTGAAAAACCAGTACTACCACCACCTGATCCCGCACGGCTTGTGGGGCTCAACCCAAGGGAAGTGCAAGCTCTAATCGGTGAGCCTTCACTCGTGCGGCGGGACGCCAATGTACAGGCAATGCTTTTTGAGAGCGGCGACTGCGTTTTCGAGGTTATCTTCTATGAGCCCACTGAAAACGATCATTTTGCAGCAACAGAGACAAATGCCCGCACCTACCGCGGCACCGATATCGAGCGAGCAATATGCCTCGTACAAATCTTACCAAACGGCCAATGGCTTGATCAGCAATAAAAAGCCTGTCAAAACAGGGTTAGTGAGGGGAAAATCGTGGATAAATTAAAACTTGATCTAGGCACTATTATCAAACTTGCTTTCTATAGCTTGGTGGTCGGCGGCCTCCTATATTGGCTAGAGGTCAGCACAGGCGATATCTACGGTTGGGTAATTAATAAGTTTGCCGCCATATGGCATTGGCTGATGAATACTGGTCTGAAATATATGCTACTTGGTGCCACCATTGTCGTGCCAATCTTCGTCATTTCCCGTATGCGAAAGCGCTAGTGACGTGGCACATTTTTTCAACCCCGAAGGAAAAGACGGCAAAGAAGATTTGCGCCTGCACGCGCCAGCAACAGCACGGAACCGAGATGTAATATTTGACGTTCTGAAACGAACTTTACCAAAGTCCGGCATGATTTTCGAAGTTGCAAGCGGCACAGGTGAGCACGCAGCCCATATAGCACCGAACTTGCCTCATCATATTTGGCAACCAAGCGACATCGACCCCTCTCACCTTGAAAGCATAAATGCTTGGCGTATGGAATTAGCCGTAGAAAGCATTCTTCCCGCGCGACACTTCGATGTACTCAAACATGATTTCGGCGTTCAAGACCAGACTATTCCCCTGATAGCTGTTCTCGCAATCAACCTAATCCATATTTCACCCTGGAATGTGACTGAAACTCTAATTGAAAAAGCGAGCAAGGTCCTAGAAGAAGGTAGCATACTCTATTTTTACGGCCCGTTTAAAAGAGAAAGCTTGCACACGTCTGAGTCAAACGAACAGTTTGATGCTTCTCTGAAATCACGGAACGAAAACTGGGGCATTAGAGATATGGAAGCCGTGACAGCACTGGCGGAACAAAAAGGCTTCGATGAGCCTAAAATTACACCAATGCCTGCCAATAATTTTTCACTTGCGTTTAAAAAGCTCGCTTAATTAATTGCCGCTTGCCCTGTAGTAGCACCGTCATTTGCCTCTTCTGGCAATTCATAATGCTTAGAATACCGCTTCGCGATCCGCTCTACCGGCACCAAGATAAATACGTCAGTCGTACCAAACTGCTCATCAACCACAGCGCCGTCACCAATAAGGCAACCAAGGCGCAAATACCCTTTAATAAGGGGCGGCAAAGCACGACGTGCCAGACGAGTATCAACTTCTTCTGCAGCCATCTGGTTCATTTCAACATGCAAGCCATCAAGAGCTCGCACCTTAAAATCTTCAGCCACTAAATGGTTATGATACAGATAAGAAAGTGCTTCTTTAAATTCAGCAGGATCAACGCCCTCAAAGCTCGCACAGCCAAACATATATGCAATATTGTGCTCTTTCAAATACTCAGCAATGCCCTGCCAGAGCACATTAATCGTTGCGCTAGAACGGTAATCAATATGCACACAGCTGCGGCCAAGTTCCAACAGTTGCTTACCTTCACCCATTTCCGCGCGGAAATTTTCGGTCATCAAAGGCGACAGGTTATATTCACTTGAAGAATAAAACCCGCTTTGCGCCTCGGCCACTGTTTGTCTAAGAAGCCGATAGGTACCAACAACCCGGTCTGCTTCAGGCTTGTCGTGGTCAATCACCAGCAGGTGATCGCAAAACTCATCATAGGGGTCAATATCCCGCCGTGTGGCTTCCATGGTTGCATCAGGTTTAGCATTCATTTCTTCGTAAAAAATCTGATACCGCAGTTTCTGCGCATTCTCGATTTCCGTGAAAGACCGCGCTAAGCGCACTTCAATGTTCCCTTTACGAACATAAGTCGGCGCACCGGCCATTGCTTGTGCGGCAGCGACACCGGGGCGAATACGATCATATTTCTTCATAGAGCTATCCTAATAGCGGCAAGGTATTTCATCTCAGTAAACGCGTACTATTACAGACATTTGACCAAACTGTGACAATAGGTGTCATAAACAATAGTCACATTTTCAAGAGCAAACCGTTAACTCGGCTCCCCAGAAGCGGCGTGAGTATTCCTTTTCCACAAGATCATCAAGACAAATATACCCGGCAGCGCAAGCAAAGTGGCAAATATGAAAAACTCCGTCCAGCCAACTGCCTCCGCCACAAAACCACTCGGCGCGCCAAGAAGTGTGCGTCCTTGATTACCCAGCGAGGAAATCAAGGCGAACTGTGTTGCCGTAAAGTTAACGTTACAAAGGCTGGCGTAATAGGCGATAATCACTGTGGTCCCTAGCCCTGTCGCGAAATTTTCCATCCCGATAGCAACTGCCAAACGCCATTGTTCTGCCTCGCCGTTCCATAGCCACGCAAAACCAAGATTCGTCAGCATCATCAACACAGCTGTCAGCAACAGTGCTTTGAACATGCCGATTTGGTTATACAATATAGCCCCAAGCCCGACCCCAACCATCAGCGTTGCAAACCCCACTGTTTTATTAGCAAACAGCAGATCTCCCGGCGTAAATTGCATTTCGGTCAGAAGCGGTGCTGTCATAATAGCGGTCACCGCATCACCCGCCTTTAAAAGAAACACAAAAAGCAACACCAGCACCCAGTTATCCCGGCGTGTAAACTCTTTGAAGGGTAGGACCACAGCTTCCCGCAGCCGCTGGAAAACTGGGTTACCAGTATGGGCTGCAGCATCAGCCACCAGAAATTCTTCATCCCGCCTCTGAGCAGGCTCGCCAACAAACCACGCGCCAATAACGCCAGGTATAAACATGATAGGCAGTGTCAGGATTGCGGTTGCCCAACCATAGTATTCAGCCACAGCAAGCACCATAATCGCCGCGAGGAAATTAGCGGTACGGTACCCGTAGACATATGCAGCCGCACTATGACCTTGCTCCTCACCCTCGATAATCTCAATACGGTAAGCATCAATGACGATATCTTGGCTTGCGGAAAGGAAAGCTATAATGGCGGCTATGACAGCCACTTCAAACAATTCGGTGGCAGGATCAAACCGCGACACCACAACAATAGCCACTACCATCAAGGCCTGAATGGTGAAAAGCCACCCTCGACGCTGCCCAAACAACCGTGTAATTGGCCCAAGCGGTAGCCGGTCAATCGCAGGTGACCACAAAAATTTCCATGTATAAAATGTCGTAATTAGAGCAAATAAACCAACATCGCTTTTGCTTACATCGCTGTAGGAAAGCCATAACCCCATAAGGGAAATAATAAATGTAAGCGGAAAGCCGCTGGACATTCCGAGACCAAAGGTTGCTAAAATCTTACCTGTTGTATAGGGCTGAACACCACGCCATGTACGGCCAAGAAGTCCCATATTCTATGCTTTCAATTTAGACGGATCAATCGTGATCCAAAGGCCTTCAGCTTTCGCAGCAAGTGTGCCATCCGCGGCATAAACAGCCGAACCGCACCGGCGTTTACGGCCTTTCTCTATACCTGGCTCAGCCATATCCCAAGCAATCACCGTTGCCTCACCGTCTGCCTTCAAGGGGGCAACAACTTCGGCGGTTAAGCGTGCCAACAAAGCCGCCTCACCAGGGGCACAAGCGAAATAACCGGGACAATCAAGCGCCGACCACATGTAAACCGATGCGACGTTACCATCAGTATCAGCAAGCCCCTCAAACAACTTCCAAGGCGCTGCAACCATACCTTCGTGGCCCTTTACCTGTTTACTGTGTATGCAAAGCCCATCACCGTGGTAGCGTCCTTCACCGCAAACAAAACAGCTGTCAAAAGGGCGGAACGCTCCCGGTGCATCTGGCGCATCAACGGGGTTGATACCAAGCTCAAGTGGTTTTGGCAGGGCAGGTACAGCAAGATCGCATATTTTTGCTGTTGCTGTGCCAACAAGCACATCACCGTGCATCAAGGTCGCTGTGTCGCCGTCACGCGATAACATAAGTTCAACATCAAGTGGCGGCGGGATTCGCAAGGACGCCTCAGCGCCTCCCTCAAACATGCTCGCGAGCAACCCACACACATAGCCACCATTGCCGCTTTCTGGCGGACCATTAAAACGACTTTTGATAATGACAGTCTGCTGCATGAATACTCCCCACTTTATGGTATCTATTCTTTTTAGGAGGCACAGGGCTGTTTACGCAAGTAATCCTTCCCTTCTCTATAACTTTATGGTCAAAGGCGCTGTCCGCAACCGGCAGGACACAGCAAGCGGGCTGGTGATGCCCCAAATATTATGAGAAGATCGACAGCATGTCAGACACAGATATCAAAAAAGACCATAAGCGCGCCCTTACAGCCCGCGAAACTGCTGTTCGTACTCTCATGGCCGTCACCTTAAAAAATCGGCCGTTTGATATTGCACTCGACGAAATGGCAAATCAGGCAAAGCTGCCAGCACGCGATAGGGCTTTCGTCCTTAACCTGTTAATGTTGTGCCTCCGCCGATATGGCAGCCTTAAGAAGCTCCTTAATTCACTTCTTGAAACTGGCCTGCCAAGAAACGCCACATGGACAGAAGCAGCACTTCTAACTGGCCTTGCGCAAATATTACTTATGCGCACCGCTGACCATGCTGCTGTTAATGAAACAGTCGACCTGATTAAAAACCTGCCGGGCAAGGAAAAGGGCTTCGCTGGCCTCGCAAACGCGGTACTACGCCGCGCCGCGCGTCAAAACGAAACGCTTGTGCGCAAGCTAAATGCATGGCCCGCTGCCGATCTGCCGAAATGGCTATTTGACAGCTGGAGCACCAGCTATGGCAGTACCACCGCAAGCGCCATTGCAACAACGCTGCAAGACACGCCTATGCTCGATATTTCGCTGCACCCTAAAGAAGATGCAAACGAATGGGCTGAGAAGCTGGAGGCTGAAATTCTACCAACCGGCACACTCCGCCGCGCTCTAGGGGATGTCACTGCACTTCCGGGTTATGACGATGGTGTTTGGTGGATTCAAGACATGGCTGCCGCTATTCCTGTACAGCTCCTCGGTGATATCAACGACAAACATGTACTTGATTTATGCTCCGCACCCGGCGGCAAGACAATGCAGCTCGCCGCAGCTGGCGCGCGGGTTACGAGTGTGGACCGAAACAAAAATCGTTTGAAACGGCTCGAAGCAAACCTTGAACGCACCAAATTAAAAGCAGAAGTTTTCTGCACTGATGCCGCACGCTATGTGATGAACGACCCGGTCGACCATATTCTTCTCGATGCGCCGTGCAGCGCAACCGGTACCCTGCGCCGTAACCCTGATGTCATCTGGACAAAAGACCCAGCCGACATTTCCAAACTTGCCGCTACCCAGATGCGCATTCTTGAGCATGCCTTCAATATTCTGCCAAAAGGCGGCTCCCTTGTTTACTGCGTATGCTCTTTGGAAGAGGTAGAAGGCATGACACAAATTGAAACCTTCCTCGCTAAAGAAAAAACGGCAAAACGCGTTGCTATCAAACCAGAAGAGGTTGGTGGTATTTCTGACATACTGACAGCAAAAGGCGACCTTCTTTGCCTGCCATCTATTATGGCAGATAAAGGTGGCATGGATGGCTTTTACGCTGCCCGTATAACCAAAGCCTAAAGTCGTAAAAATTATTACCTCAAAGTCGCTGCATCCCTTGCAGGAAACAGCGGTTGCTGATATGGGTGCCTCATGCAGAAACCTACTCGAATTGCCCCGTCCATCCTCTCCGCTGATTTTGCGAAATTGGGTGAAGAAGTGCGTGCCATCGATGAAGCTGGC